>CAZNBK010000124.1:0-1538 GCA_964571105.1 uncultured Desulfovibrionaceae bacterium | reverse complement strand
TTGAGCAAGGCGGTTTCTTTTTTACAAACAAAATTGCCTGCCTACATTGGTGGCTAAGAAATGAAAATATTGGTTACAGGCAGCGCCGGGTTTATCGGCTTTCACCTTGCCGGGCAACTGTTGCGCGCGGGGCATTCTGTGGTTGGCTTGGACAATCTCAATGAATATTATTCTTTGGAACTCAAACAAGCCCGCTTGCAGGCATTGACGGACCCAAACTTTTCTTTCGTCAAGCTTGATATTGCCCATAGCGAAGCATTGGAACGTTTGTTTACCGAGCAGCAATTTGATTTTGTGGTTCACCTGGCCGCGCAGGCGGGGGTGCGCTACAGTTTGGAGGCCCCAAGCGCGTATGTGCAGAGCAATTTGCTTGGCTTTGCCAATATTTTGGAGTGCTGCCGCCGCTACCCGGTGCAGCATTTGGTTTATGCTTCCACAAGCTCTGTTTATGGGCTTAACGTCACGCAGCCGTTTTCAGAGCAACACGGGGCGGATCACCCGGTAAGCCTTTACGCGGCCACCAAAAAATCCAATGAAATGATGGCCCATGCCTATAGCCATCTGTTTCAGATTCCCACAACCGGTCTTCGCTTTTTTACCGTGTACGGCCCCTGGGGCAGACCGGATATGGCCCTGTTCTCTTTTACCAAGAGCATTCTGGCAGGGCAGCCCATAAAGATCTTCAACCATGGGGAAATGTATCGCGATTTTACGTACATTTCAGACATTGTTTCCGGGATTGAAGCGGCTCTTTTTAATATACCAAGGCCGGATGCCGCTTGGGATGCGCAGGCGGCAAACCCGGCGACCAGCTCTGCCCCGTACAGGCTTTTTAATTTAGGGCGCGGGCAGGCAGTTTCTCTGATGGAGTTTGTGACAACGCTTGAGAAATGTTTAAACCGGACAGCCATCAAAGAGTATTTGCCCATCCAACCCGGCGACGTAGTCGAAACATTCGCCGATACAACAGAGAGCGAGCGCTTGCTCGATTACCGTCCAAGCGTGGATATTGAGCAAGGTATTTCCATGTTTGTTGATTGGTACATGAAATTTTATCATCCTTAGCCCCTTAATTGCTTGACAGTGTCACCCTGTTTTCTGTACGTGTAGAGTAACACGTTAAAGTTTCACGTGAAACCCCTGCAAAGGAGTGATGTGTGGCAAGAATCATTGCGATTGCCAACCAGAAGGGCGGTGTGGGCAAAACCACAACGGCCATAAACCTGGCGGCGTCTTTGGCGGTTATGGAAAAGAAGGTGTTGCTTGTGGATTGCGATCCGCAGGCTAACAGCACCAGCGGGCTTGGAGTTGAGGTTGGAGAGCGCGACCATAATTTGTATTCGGTATTCTTCAGCCCCACCGAAATCATTGAAGCCGTTACTGTAACCCAGACTCCATACCTGTCGATAATCCCCGCGACAACCGACCTGGTGGCCATTGAGCTGGAGCTGGTCGATAAGATGGGTAGGGAGTATTACTTACAGGAACTTATGCGTCCGTTGGACTCGCGGTTTGAGTACATAATCCTGGATTGCCCG
>CAZNBK010000123.1:0-7384 GCA_964571105.1 uncultured Desulfovibrionaceae bacterium | reverse complement strand
CGGAAAAACAAGCCTTAGCCGGGGAAGATATGTTTCAGTTTGGTTTTGGCGAACTCATGGGCCTGTCCACTGCGTTGCTCTGGTCCATCTCCTGCACTTTGCACGCCTCGGTAAACCGGGCTGTGGGGCCGGTGGGCCTCATCGTGGTAAGAGCGCCGGTATCGCTGCTCATTGTAGGCGGTGCGGTATATTTCACCGGAGTAAGCACGGCCCTGCCGGGCATGTCGTTACTCTGGCTGCTGCTTTCCGGATTTCTCGCTTTCACGGTCTGTGAATATTTTTTCTATGGCGCAATCGCCCGCATCGGCATCCGCCTCACCCTGATTATTGAAGCATTGTATGCCTGTATCACCGCCTTTCTGGGCTGGCTGTTTTTGGGTGAAAATATGGGCTGGCTGGGCAGCCTGGGCATCGTCGTTGCCAGCCTGGGCGTGGCCTGGGTGGTTATGGACACCAGCCCATCCGCCACCCTTACGCCCACAGACCCAAAAGAAAAAATCAAAGGCGTGCTCTTTGCGTTTTTTGCCGCTCTGGCTCTGGGCGTGGGCATGTTTCTGGTCAAGTTTGCCTATCAAGAGAGTATCGATCCGCTGTTTTCAGCCTTTGTGCGCATGACCAGCGTGCTGTTCATTTACCCGCTCATCGCCGCCAGCACCGTGGGCCGCAATGCCTTCAAAATAGTGGCCGCTCACCCCAAGCTGATCCTTTACCTGTTTTTGGGCGGAATATTCGGCAACCTCCTGGGCATTTATTGCCTGCAACTGTCTTTTTTATATACCGATGCCGGTGTGGCCGCGATTTTAATAGCCATGCAGCCGATATTTATCATTCCCATGGTCGCGGTTATGGAACGGCGGCTCCCCTCGCTGCGTATGGTATTGGGAACACTGATCAGCTTTTCCGGGGTGGCGCTGGTTTGCTTGCGCTAGCTTCCTGAACAAAGCCGCCGTCAATTTTTTCCCGGAACAGCAGATATTTCTCACCGCCAATATTTACTTGAACGCGGGATTGGAGTAGTATATCTGTTGAGTATGTATTCCTAATGTGATTGTTAACTCTGCGGGCAGATACTCGCCCCGAGCTCCATGGAGGTTTCACATATGCGTCTGGTAACCCGTTCCGACTTTGACGGCTTGGTTTGCGCAGTTCTTCTTAAAGAGCGCGGACTGATCACCGAATATAAGTTTGCCCACCCCAAAGATTTGCAGGACGGCATCGTTGAGATCACCGATAACGACATCCTGGCCAACGTCCCGTATGTAAAAGGTTGCGGCATGTGGTTTGACCACCACACCAGCGAAACCGAACGCGTGGGCCAACTTGAAGTGCCCGGAGATTCGCGCCCTCTGCCCAGTTGCGCGCGGGTTATTTGGGAATACTACGCCGGACACAAAAACTTCTCTTCGCGTCTGGACCCCCTGATGGACGCAGTGGACAAAGTGGACAGCGGCCAGCTCAGCCGTGAGGATATTGAAAACCCCGATGGCTGGGTGCTGCTCGGCTTCATCATGGACCCGCGTACCGGCCTTGGCCGCTACCGCGATTACCGCATTTCCAATTACCAGCTCATGGAAGAAATGATTGAGTTTTGCCGCAATCACAACGCGGATGAAATTTTGGCGCAAGCCGATGTTCAGGAACGGGTCAAGCGCTACAATGCCCATGCGCCGCTGTTCAGGCAAATGCTCCAGGACAATTCCAAGGTCTACGACAAGCTGGTGGTCACCGACCTGCGCAATGTAGAAGAAATTTACTGCGGCAACCGGTTTATGCTGTATACCCTTTACCCGGAGTGCAATATCAGCATGCAGATCATGTGGGGCATGCAAAAGCAAAACGTGGTGGCCACTGTGGGCTACAGCATTCTTAACCGGACCAGCACCATTGATGTGGGTAGCCTGATGCTCAAGTACGGCGGCGGCGGACACCCGCAGGTCGGCACCTGCCAGGTTCCCCTGGACCGCAGCGACTCTATTCTCAACGAACTCATTGAAGTCATTGTTAAAATGAACAAATAAACGCATTCTCCTGTTGCAATTGAACCGGGGCAGAGCTGCATGAGCGCAGGTTTGCCCCGGTTTTTTCTTCGCCACTGACGTATTGAATTCCGCCGGTTATTTGCTATACTTCATAACATGTCCATTCGTCGCCCTTTGCCGGAAAAACTACGTCCCGAATCCCTTGAGAACTTTGTGGGGCAGCCCCATTTGCGCGGCAAGCTCACCACCCTGCTGAACAGTAAACGGCTGCCCAGCCTGTTGCTGTTCGGCCCGCCCGGCTGCGGCAAATCCACTTTGGCCCTGCTTCTGGCCAAGGCCCACTCCGAGCATGTTTTACGCATTAGCGCGCCGGAAGCCGGTTTACAACACCTGCGCCGTTCGCTATCCGGTGTGGAAATACTCATTTTGGACGAGTTGCACCGTTTTTCAAAGTCCCAACAAGATTTTTTTCTGCCTCTGGTTGAAAGCGGCGAAATCACGCTCATCGGCACCACCACGGAAAACCCGTCCTTCAGCATCACCCGGCAGTTGTTGTCCCGCATGCATGTCTTGCGGCTGCACAGCCTGGCGGGCGACGAGCTGAGCAGCCTTTTGCGCCGGGGCGTGGCGGAAACAGGCATCGAGCTTGAGCCGCGTTCGCAGGAAATGCTCGTTTCCCTGGCGCACGGCGATGCGCGCACCCTGCTGAATCTGTTGGAATACGTCTCGGCCCTGTCGGAAGAAGACCGCAAGCCGGATAAACTTAAAACTTCGCTGCCGGAAATCCTCATGCGCCACGACAAGGACGGCGACAGCCATTATGAGCTGGCCTCGGCCCTGATCAAATCCATCCGCGGCAGCGATCCGGATGCCGCGCTTTATTATCTGGCCTGTTTGCTGGAAGGCGGCGAAGATCCGCGTTTTGTATGCCGCAGGCTGATTTTATCCGCTTCGGAGGATGTCGGCCTGGCAGATCCGCAAGCGCTGCCTATGGCCGTGGCCTGCCAGCAGGCCGTGGAATTTGTGGGCATGCCCGAGGGCTTCATTCCCATGGCCGAAACCGTGGTTTATCTGGCCCTGGCCCGTAAAAGCAATTCCACCTATGCCGCGTATCATAACGCGGCTAAAGAAGTGCGCGACAACGGCCCGCAGCCGGTGCCCCTGCATTTGCGCAATGCCTCCACGGCCATGCAGCGGCAATGGGGCTATGGGCACGGCTACAAGTATCCGCACGTATTTCCCGATGGCTGGGTGCATCAGGAATATTTGCCGGGCGCGACTTTTTATCATCCCAAAGAATTCGGCGTGGAGCCGCGCTTGACGAGCTGGTGGCAAAAACATCGCCAAACCAGGCCCCAGACGGCTGCCAAGCGTGAAACCAGGGCGCCCCACGAGCCAGGAGGCCAGGATAATGAATGAGCTGACCCAACCGCGCTATTCCTTAATTATCCCCAGCCGCGGCGACAGACCTCTGGCCCTGGGCCAGGCCCTGGACCATATCCGGGCCGCAGCCGCCAAAGCCGGGCTCTGGCCGGAAGAGGTAGAAATACTGGTGGGGTTCGACGGGGTGCGCGGAGAACGGGTGCGCGATTATCCGCCGATTCGGTATTTTGATTTCCCCAAAGACAACGATTTCGGCAACGCCATCCGCAATGGCCTGCTAAAGGCCTCTAAAGGCGTCAGAATTATCTTTCATGACGACGATAATGTTCTGACTGAAGATGCCTTTGTTATCCACGAAGGTTTTCCGGATGTAGAAATGATCATTGCCCGCATTGACGTTTCCCGGGCTTTTGACAAGCCCTACCTGCCGGAACTGCTGCCCGGCCGCGAAGTTGTCCGGCAATGCAATATCGATCCATTATGCCTGTGCCTGTCCCGCGATCTGGTGATCAACCGCTGCGGCGGCTGGCAAGGCAAAAAATATGAAGCCGATTTCGTGAACATTGTCCAATACCACCGCCGGGCCAAATCTGTGGAAATTACCGAAGAGCTTGTGGGCATTTACGATGCCGGTTGCGGCCTGGACAAGGACGGCCTCAATTTCCGGCAGGTCAGGAAGGTGGACCGATGACGTTCTTAAAACTCAAGCACAGCGCCCCGCTCACTTTTGACAGCTATGACAGTCCGGAAATCACCCCGAGCCTCCTGGCCCGTTTTTTCCCGACGTTACGGTTTTACGCGCAAATGCTTCATGTGCTCTGGGCTTCAGGAAATGTTGCCCAAAAACTGCGCTACACAGGCGACGACTGGGTTGCCAGCAGCCTGGGCATGCTTGATTCTCTGGAAAATGTGGGCGTGCGTCTGCATGTTACCGGAGTGGAAAATTTCCGGGATATGGACAGCCCCTGCATCTTCATCGCCAATCATATGAGCACGTTGGAAACTTTTATTTTGCCCTGCCTGATCCAACCGCTTAAAGAAGTGACCTTTGTGGTCAAAGACAGCCTTATAAATTACCCATATTTCGGAGCGGTGCTGCGCGCCCGCGATCCGGTGGTGGTGGGCAGAACAAACCCGCGCGAGGATTTAACCGCCGTGCTCAAGGGCGGCACAGAGCGGCTGGAAGCCGGTCGGTCCATAATTATTTTTCCGCAGAGCACCCGCAGCCCGGTGCTGGACACAAAACTGTTCAACAGCATTGGCATCAAACTGGCGCGCAATGCCGGGGTGCCGGTGGTGCCGGTGGCGTTGAAAACAGATGCCTGGGGGTGTGGACGAGTGCTTAAAGATTTTGGGCCGGTGCATCCCGAAATTCCGGTTTACATCAGGTTTGGCGAGCCGATTGCCTTCACGGACACCGGCAAAGAGGCCCACCGGGAAGTGATCAAATTTATTACTGAAAACCTGGAAATCTGGAACCGCGCGCTGCCGGTCGGCCCCGGCGAAAATTTAAAGCATTTGGAAAAATAAAAGCGCAACGCATATTTGTAAAAACCGGCCCGAACCTCACGGCCAACGCATGTAGCGCATGAGGGGCGCAGCGGTAAGAGTTTTCCTCAAGCGTTAAAGGCTATGGAGGGGATTATAAGGGCTAGTCTTCTTCTGCGGAACCGGCATCCGCAATCCAGCCTTGCAGCGCGTCAATAATTTTGCGGGCCTGCTCGCGGTTGGAAATCACAAATTTGGACTGAACTTTATATTCGCCGCTCACTTTACGATAACGGCGGATCATATACTTTTCCGGCTCATAATCCTGCGCCTCGTTATTCCACTGCTGATAGCGGAACAAGATGGTGGTCCAGGCGCCGCGGGTCAGGATAACTTTGTCCAGTTCCTTGACCAAAAGCTGGTCGTTTTCTTCGTAATTAACGGTGATGTCATCAATGGTCGAAGCCATGCAGAGTCCTTTGAGCAATAGTTTTGTGTCGCCAGAGCATTAATTTGAAATGCTCTGGATTTCTTCAAGCGCTAAATGCTTAAGCTTATGATTATAATAAACAATTCAATTTAGTAATACAACATTTTTTATGAAAAATAAATAAATTTATTTATATTTTTATAATATTTATAATATTACCCTCGACATTAATGTCGAACCTTAAAACAATCAACTTTAAAAACAATTCAAGTTTTCAATTTGGTTATTTTGCCGCGCAAAGGATCGTCGGGCAGGCCGTTCAGACAGATATCCACGGGAATATCCTGCGCGTTGCCGGAGTTGCTGAGCAAATAGCCTTTTAAATGCCCGATCAGGTGCGGCGAAATAGCAGGCTCGCCAGGTGTGCCGGAAGCCTGCGCATATACCCGGGCAGATTCCCGGCTGAGCATGACCAACCCCAGGAGTTTGTCCGTCAGGCTCAAGCAAGCGCCACTCCGCAGGCGGCCATACAAATAGTCGCGCAGCACCTGTGAGGAGGTCACCAGTTGAGTGTTGGGGATGGGTTTGTCGGCCATGGTTTTACCGCTCCGTAATTATTAATTAACCTGTAAGCCGGAGCCTGGCAAGCCTGTTGACTGAAAGGCAAATTTACTGCACTAATGAAGGAATCAGGCTGCATTGAAGTTTTTTGTAACAAGGAAGTAATTAACCATGTCCGAAGAAGATCTGGTCAATATTCGTTGCCCATATTGCAAACATATTTTCACCTTCAACCGCGAAAAGGTTAACCCCGCCAAACCCTTTTTAAGCGCCAAATGTCCCTATTGCGAGGAAGGCATTGTGCTGTCCACTGACATGATACTCAACTCCGCGAAGGTCAAGGCAACTGGTGTAAAAAAGAATAAAAAGTAATCCGGCACCCCCGGCTGGCTTTGCACAAACCGGCCAGGCGTATTTCGATCCAGGCGTATTTCAGTTCAGCTTTCGCCTGCCGGATGCAAACCGGCAAGCCCCTCATTTTCCAGCATTGCGCATATTTCCCACATCTCCGGGCCGTGGTCATGGCCGTTCAGATGAGCCAGACCGTGCGCCAGAAGACGGACCAGGTGCTCACTGGCGTCCTGGCCGTATAACAGGCACTCCCGGCGCAACATTTCCACAGATAGCGCCAGGCTGCCGCCCTGCCCGGTCCGTCCGGGAAAAGATAAAATATTTGTCGGCCCCGGACAGGCCAGGTGGGCGCAATTAAGAGCCGCAATGCCGGCATCGTCGGTCAGCAATAATTCAGGCTCGGGAATTGTCTGCCCGGCATACTGCTCCAGCCCGGCACACATGGCCTTGAGCACACGCCCCATCTCGCGTTGCGACAGAGGCAGCATCGGCAGTAACCCGGGAAACTGCGCGGTGATGGGCATATTTACCTGCCGCCCGGCAGGGGTTGCGGATAAGCGGGCGGTCCGGGTTCGATGTTCCGGTCAGCCGCCTTGGGCTTGTCGGGCTTTCCATTATTGCCGTTGCCCGATTTGGCAGGCGCCGTAAAACCTTGCCCGGAATAAGGCGCGCCGGGCACATTGCCTCCGGCAGGCGCGGAGTCGCCGTTTTTCTTTTTATCATCCTTGCTGTCCGGGTATTCGATCCGGTGATGGAAAATGCCGGTAACAATGCGCATGAAGGTTTCCGACAGCTTGTTCATGTCTTTAAAGGTCAGGGAAGACTCATCCAATTGCCCGTCCGTGAAGATATTGCGCATGATTTTATCCACGTGGCTCTGAATGCGGCCCGGAAGCGGGTCGGTAAGCACGCGGCTGGAAGCCTCCACGGCATCGGCCAGCATGATAATGGCCGCTTCCTTGGTTTGCGGCTTTGGACCGGGATACTGGTAATCGGATTCTTTGGGGTTTTCGCCCAGTTCCTTGGCCTTCTCAAAGAAATAGCGGATAACGTTGGTGCCGTGATGCTGGCGAATGATATCGGAAATTTCATCGCCGAGTTTATGTTCCTGCGCCAGCTCCACGCCTTTTTTGGCGTGGGCGATGAGAATGAGCGCAGACATGGACGGCGAGAGCTTATCATGCCGGTTTTC
>CAZNBK010000122.1:0-7400 GCA_964571105.1 uncultured Desulfovibrionaceae bacterium | reverse complement strand
AAAAGCGAGGGTTTGCTTTTGAACTCGACAATTTTTTTTGTAAAAACAAAAAAAATTATGCAATGTGAAAACAATGCGCTTGGCGCAATGGAAAAGACGCCGCCGCTCGACCGTGCTCCTGCGGTTGCCGGGGGCAGTAGCGGACAGAAAGGATTATAGCCGTTCGGGGAGAAAATCCTGCTTGTTCAGGGCGTATTTTTTCATTTTATAGTGCAAAAGCTGCGGCGAGATGCCCAGCAGGCGCGCGGCCATGGCGATATTGCCTGCAGAGGCATGCAGGGCTTTGACAATTGAGGATTCTTCCACAGCCGTAGTGCGCGCGGCCAGGCTGGTCAGGCTGCCGTCAGCAGCGGCCTCGCTCTTCTCCCGGCCAAGTGGCGCGGTGCCGGTCCTGGCAGGCGTTTCACGCTCTTCCGGCCATTGTCCGGGCCACCGCGAATACAATACTTCCATTTGCCCCGCACCTGCCGCCTGCCCCGACCGGACCAGCGACGACTCTTGAAAAGCCAGCCAGGGGGTGGTGCCTTCGTCGGGCTGCGACACCGGATTCAGGTCGGGCACTGCGCGGTACAGGTGCCAGGGCTCCAGGTTATCTCCGGGATCAACCAGGGCCAGGCTGGCCTCAATGGCGTGCTCCAATTCACGCACGTTGCCGGGCCAGATATGTGAATAGAAAACAGCCATGGCTTCCGGGGTGACCAGCGGGATCTGCCCTCCGGCGGGTTTGCCGTGCTTTTGCAGAAAATGCTGCACCAGCAGGTGGATATCTTCCATGCGCGAGCGCAGCGGGGGGATGAGCACCTTGACCACGGAGAGGCGGTAATAAAAATCCTGGCGCATCAGCCCCTCCTCCACAAGCCCCAGCGGAGGGCGACCCACCGAACTGATAATCCGTACATCAATGGCCCGTTCATGCCCCTCTCCGATGCGCCGGACCTTGCGCTCCTGCAGCACCCGGAGCATCTTGCTTTGCAGGGAAAGAGGCATGGAATCGACCTCGTCCAGATACAGGGTGCCGCCGTTGGCGGCTTCAAACAGTCCTGGCCTGTTCACCGCGCCGGTAAACGCGCCTTTGGCCGTACCGAAAAGAATGCCTTCCATGAGCGTTTCCGGCACCGCCGAGCAGTTTAGGGCCATGTATGGCTGCCCGCCGCGCGGACTTTCATAATGGATGGCCTGGGCAAAAATTTCTTTACCCACGCCGGTTTCACCCACGAGCATGACCGAGGAGGCGCTTTGCGATACCCGTTTGGCCAGCTCTGCGGCTTCGCGCAGCAGGCGGCTTTGCCCCAGCAGAGAGGCAAATGTATAGTGGCTTTTTTCCGGTTTTTGCGGCGGCAAGGGCACGTTCAGGGCAGTCTCTAGCTCATCCGGGCCGCGCATGAAGCCCACTTGCTTGTCGATGTCTGTGTAGCTCTGAATAAAGCAAATGCCGCCGAGAAGGACGCCGTTGGCCCACAGGGGATAAATGGAGTTGGATGAATTGACCAGTTTCCCGTGCCTGGTGCGGTAATAGTGAACGCTGTCGAACACGGGCTTGCCGCTACAGAGCGCCCGCATGGTCGGGCTGTCTTCCGGGGTGAAGTGATAGACATCGCAAATTTTTTTGCCCAGGGCGTCTTTGGCCGACAACTCGTCCAGGCGGGCCTGCGCGTCATTATAATACAGGATGACGCCATCGGCCCGGACAATGGTAATGCCGGTTTGATTGGCGTCAAAGAGCATATGAAAAACGTCAAGGAGTTGTGAAAGATCGGTACAGTGCGTCAGCAGGTTTCCCAGCATAAAGCCTCCGGAGCTGCGGCAAAAAAGATAACGGCAGGCGACTGCCGGGAGTGTTTTTTGGTTGTGGGGTGTTTTTGTTTTTATAAAAAATATTTGCCGAAGAGTCAAAATATTTGCTGTCGGCCCGGGCAATCCGCCGCAAGCAAGCCCCTCAAGCGTAAACCGCTCCAAGGCTGAAAACGCTCTGGAATAATCGATATGGATAAAAAAGCCGCTCTTTCCAGGTCAGGAAAGAGCGGCTTTTGCTGCTTGGCAAAAGGGGCGGGCAGTTGCTACATCCGGCTGATTTTACGTATTGCCTGCAAGGCGATGTCTGCCTCGGCGCGGGTGTTGTAATGGGAAAAAGAAAACCTGACAGAGCCGCGCCGGACCGTTCCAAACGCCTGGTGCAACAGCGGAGCGCAATGCGAACCGGGCCGCACCGCAATGTTGTAGTCCTCGGCCAGCATGGTGGCGACATCTCCGGAAAGAAGCTCGCCCACATTGATGGCGACTATGGGCATCCTGGGTTCGGGTCCGTAGTGCCCATAGAAGATAATGCCCTTGATATCCTGGAGGCCCTGATAAAAGTATCCGGCAGTGGCGGCAGCGTCGGCCATGAGCTTGTCCTGTCCGTTTTCCGCGATATATTTCAGCCCCGCTGATAAACCGGCCATGCCGTGGCCGTTTACCGTGCCTGCCTCCAGGCGGGTGGGCATGGCGGCGGGGTGTTCCTGCTCAAAGCTTAAGATGCCGCTGCCGCCCACAAGCAGCGGGTCCGGCAAAAATCGCTCGCTTAAGCACAACCCGCCCGTGCCTTGCGGGCCATAAAGCGACTTGTGCCCGGTAAAGCAGACGGCATCGATATTCATCCGGTCCATGTCAATATCGATCAACCCGGCGGTTTGGGCCACGTCAACAATGAAGATGACCCCCCGTTCCCGGCAGAGCGCGCCCACTTCGGCAATGGGGTTGATCTGGCCGGTCAGATTGGAGGCATGCCCCAAAACCACGGCTGCCGTATCCGGGCGGAGCGCTTTTTTTATGTCATCCGGTTGGTAGCGACCATGCGCGTCCACATCAATGACCGTATAATTTTTGGTTTTGTAAACCGGGCGGAGGACGGAATTATGCTCGGCGGCGCTGGTAACGATATGCCCGTCAATGGAATTTATGGCCACATTCAGGGCTTCGGTGACGTTTTGGGTAAAGGCCACGCGCTCGCCGGTCGGACAGTTGAACAGCTCGGCCACTTGCATGCGGGTATATTCGACACAGCGGGCGGCATTGAGGGCCAGTTCATGGGCGCTGCGCGACGGGTTGCCGAAGGATTCAAGAGCCAGGCAAACGGCCTCTTTTACTTCGCGGGGTTTGGGAAAACTTGTCGCGGCATTGTCAAAATAAATCATAGCGTCCTCAGGGCGGGATTGTCCCGGGTTGGGTTTGGAATCAGCTTGACGGGCATCGCATAGGCCAATATAATTATAAAAATAGAAAAAATCTATACAGAGGTCATATGTCGCTTCTTCCTGCAAATTGCGCCACCGGCGGCTGCGGGGCTAAAATAGGCCCGGCGGAACTGTCAGAGTACCTGAAAAACCTGCCGTTGCTGGCCAACCCCAATTTACTAGTGGGCTTTGACACCTCCGATGACGCCGCAGTGTATAA
The DNA here is from genome assembly GCA_964571105.1 of uncultured Desulfovibrionaceae bacterium. GTDB lineage: Bacteria > Desulfobacterota > Desulfovibrionia > Desulfovibrionales > Desulfovibrionaceae > JAVBRZ01. The sequence continues at coordinate 3,968 of CAZNBK010000122.1, read as the reverse complement.
AGTATCGCCGGAATTGGCCATGGTTTCCACCGTGGACTTTTTTCCGCCCATGGTGGACGACGCCCGCCTGTTCGGGCAGGTAGCCGCCGCCAATGCCTTAAGCGATATCTATGCCATGGGGGCCAAGCCGCTGTATGCGCTTAACCTGGTTTGTTTCCCGCAAAAGATGGATAAAGCAATTTTGGGGGAAATTCTCACCGGCGGGGCGGAAAAAATCAAGGAAGCCGGGGCCGTGCTATGCGGCGGGCATTCCATATACGACCATGAACCCAAATACGGCTTGGCAATCACCGGCCAGGTGCATCCGGACAAGTTGCTCCGCAATACCGGTTGCCAGCCGGGCGATGCCCTGATCCTTACCAAGCCGCTGGGGGTGGGGCTGGTTATGTCCGCTCTGCGCGGCGGACTGGCGCTTGACGCCGATTATCAGGCCGCCACCGCAGCCATGACCCGGCTCAACAAATACGCTGCGGAAAAGATGGAGGGCTTTCAGGTAAACGCCTGCACCGATATTACCGGCTTCGGCTTTATGGTGCATGCCTCGGAAATGGCGGGCAGCGGCAACACGCTGGTGGTCAACTTCGACTCGCTGCCGCAGCTGCCGGGGGCCATGCGCTACGCCGAAGAATATCTGGCCACGGCGGCGGGGCAGCGCAACCGCAATTATATCAGCTCTGCCATTGATATTACGGCAGTGGCGTCCGCTGCCCAGGAGCTGTTGTTCGACCCGCAGACCTCCGGCGGTTTGTTAATCAGCCTGCCGGCCAAGCAAGCTGATGCACTGTGCGCCGCAATACAGAAAGACGACCCGGCAGCAGCCGTCATCGGCCTGGTCACCGAACGGGAAAAGCATGCTGTTGTTGTGGTTTAGAGCATTTTAACCCTGAAATTATATATCGGTAAAATGCTCTGGTCCAAAGTAATAAACGCATTTTTTGTGCTGTATTCATGAGTTAACTAACCCGGGAGAGAAAATAATGACGCTATTGGATATGACCGGCAAGCCCTGCCCCATACCTGTAATTGAAGCCAAAAAAGCGCTTAAGGCGACCACGGCTGGAGAGATCGTGTCCGTTTTGGTGGATAACGATGTGGCCCGGCAAAACCTGCAAAAAATGGCCGAGGGCATGGGGCATGGATTCACCCATGCGGCACAGCCCGACGGCAATATTTTGATCAGCATCACTGTTTCTGACGGCTGCCGGATAATCGATGCGGACAACGGCGGCCTGGTGGTGGGCATCGGCCATGACTCCATGGGCGGCCCCAGTGAGGAACTGGGCAAAACCCTGATGAAAAGCTTTATTTATTCGCTTACGGAACTGGACACGCCCCCGGAGCATATTGTTTTTTATAACGGCGGCGTGCTGCTGACCACGGCAGGCGCTTCCACTCTGGACGACCTGGCAGTGCTGGCCGAGAAGGGATGCACCATCAGCAGTTGCGGGGCTTGTCTGAATTATTATGAGCTTACCGATAAGCTTGCGGTTGGGAGCATCACCAACATGTACGCCATTGTTTCCGTTATGAGCGAGGCCAAAAAGCTCATCAACCTGTAAGCCGGAGCATTTTAAGATTAAAACTGTGCAGCAAGGCAAAATGCTCCACCTGATGGAAATCGTCTTTACGTTCAAAAGTACACATGATGCCATTCACGGCGAGCGCGCGCTTCTGGAGGCAGGTCTGCCGGTCAAGGTCATGGCCCTGCCTTCCAGTATTGGGGCCGGTTGCGGCCTGTGCTTGCGTATTGCGGAAGACAAACTGGACCCCGCACGGCGTCTGTTCGACGAGGCAGGCATTGTGCCGCAAGGGACATATCGCAAAGAAACCGAAAACGGAAAAATCACCTACAGCCTGATTAGAGCAGTTTAACTTTGAAATGTTACAAAACTCGAATGCGAACGCTGTCTTTAAAGCCAAAAGGCAAAAAGACATTTTCCTTATAGATGCGCAAAATCCAAGGCGATTTTGCGAAAGGCACGCGCTGCTTAAACGCGCGCGGGTGCAGCTTCGTTGCACCAGAGCATTTTACCAATATATAACAAGGTTAAAATGCTCTAATTAACCTTTGAAGTTGAGCAGCCAAGGGCTGATCAGCCGTTTATCCACTGCGCGGGAGGAAGGATAATGGACAAAGAGACAAGATTGCCGGAAATATTCGAATCTTTCAGTGACGCCAGAAAGGCCGGTTTCCTGGCCATGAAGGAACTCAAGGAACAGGGCAAGGGCGTGGTGGGCACGTTCTGTACCTACACGCCTACAGAAGTATGTCATGGCCGGTGGTCTGGTGCCGGTGGGCCTGTGCTCCACCAGCGACGAACCCATCGCCGACGCGGAAAAGACGCTGCCGCGAAACCTGTGCCCCTTGATCAAGGCCAGCTACGGTTTTGCCGTGACCGACAAATGTCCGTACATGTATTTTTCCGATCTGGTGGTCGGCGAAAACACCTGTGACGGAAAAAAGAAGATGTATGAACTGCTGGGGCGGATCAAAGACGTGCACATTATGGATATGCCGCAAAACCAGCATACGGAAGCCTCAAAAAGACTGTGGAAAGACGAGATCGTAGCCCTGAGAGAAAAAGTGGAAGATTTTTTCGGGGTGCAAATCAGCACTGCCGACTTGCAGCGGGCCATCAAGGATAAAAACCAGGAACGCGCTCTGCTCAAAGAATTTTATGAGCTCAGCAAGCAGACCCCGCCGCCCATGACCGGCTTGCAGCAATTGCAGACCCTGTTTGGGGCCCAGTATAAGTTTAATCACGCTCAAAAGCTGGACGAAATCAGGGCGGCCATAAAAAATCTCAAAGAAAGCTATGCCCAGGGGGAAAGGCCGGTAAGCGCCACGGCCAAGCGCATTGTGCTCAGCGGCTGCCCCATGGGCGGCGTGACTGAAAAGGTCACCCGGGCCATTGAAGAATCGGGCGGGGTGGTGGTGGCCTATGAAAACTGCACCGGCGCCAAACAGCTCGACCGCCAGGTGCGCGAAAACGGCGATCCTTACGAGGCCTTGGCCGATCACTATCTGGGCATCGGCTGTAGCGTCATGACGCCCAACCCCAACCGCCTGGAGCTTTTGGAGCGGATGTGCCGCGAATTTCAGGCCGACGGCGTAGTTGAAATGGTCTTGCAGGCCTGCCACACCTATGCGGTGGAAACATACACCATCCGGGAATTCCTGAATGGGCTGAATGTTCCGTTTCTCAGCCTGGAAACCGATTACTCCAGCGGCGATGTGGGCCAGCTCAAAACCAGGGCCGCCGCATTTATTGAAATGTTATGAGTTTAACCCGGTATGCAGTGGGCATTGACTGCGGCTCCACCTTTTGCAAGGGCGCTTTGTACTCGGCAGACGGGGTGGCGGCGCTGCTCAGCCGTCCGACCGGCTGGGACATCACGGCCACGGGTAATCAGATTATGGCTGACCTCTTGGCTGCCCGGCCCGGACTCACCCTTGGGGATATCCCGGTGGTCGCCACCGGTTATGGCCGGGAAAAAATAGGCAATGCCGCCAAAACCGTTACGGAAATAACTTGTCACGCCCGGGGGGCCGAATATCTGGCCCCCGGGGCCTGCTGCGTCATTGATATCGGCGGCCAGGATTACAAGGTGATTGAGCTTCGCCGCGGCAAGGTGCTGTCTTTTCAGATGAATGACAAGTGCGCGGCGGGGTCGGGCAGATTTCTGGAAATGGTGCTCAACCGCCTGGACGCAGACCTTGGGTTGCTGGATGAGCTTTTGGCGCAGGGGCGCTCCATACGCCTGAACAGCACCTGTGTGGTGTTTGCGGAGTCGGAAATAATCGGGCTTCTGGCGCAGGGCGTTTCCCGCGAGGAGATTTTAGGTGGCGTGGTGGCTTCCATGGCTGCAAAGATTGCCGGTCAGGCTGCCCGCGTGGGCATTTCCGCGCCTGTTGTCCTGTCCGACTTTCTATTTTTATATATTTATATGAATTTATTTAATAAAAA
>CAZNBK010000121.1:6019-7437 GCA_964571105.1 uncultured Desulfovibrionaceae bacterium | reverse complement strand
ATAGTTCCTTCTTCCAGACCGGCAAAGTCGCAATTGAGATAGTCCTCAAGCGCGCTTTCAAAATTAATGTCGGCATCAAAAGTTTCGGGGTTTACAGACATAAGGATCCTTCCTCCAACCAATAACAGATTTAAACGCCTGACAGTGCCGCTAAACACCGCCTGACGGATTTGGCTTTTTAGCAGATGCTGCACGGAATGACAACCATTCCAAGGGTAAAAAACCCAATAAAGGCAATATAATTTTCCCTGCTTGCCGCGAAAAACGCCAACCACAACCTCAACGTCTTGAAACTAATGAATATTTCACAAGCGTATAAGAAAACGGCAAGGGACAATGTTTTTTATCCAAGCCGGACAATTATTCAGTCAGACGAAAGTCCACCGGCACCCGCACCTGACCGGGCACGGCCACTCCGCCTTGCCGGGCCGGGTTGAACGCCCATTTTTCCACCGCGCGCCTGGCGGCATCGTCCAAAAGTTGGTGGCCGCTGCTTTGGGCCACGGCAACGCTCAACGGTCGCCCGGCAGCGTCCACGCTGACCGCAAGCAGGACCGTGCCTTCCTGCCCCCGGCGGCGGGCCAATTCCGGGTATACCGGCTTGGCATTGTCGTGCGCTCTGGGGCTGGCGGCCTCCACCCGGACGGCATGGCTGTCTGTGGTTTGTTCCGCCTGCGCGGCAAAATCTGTTTCTGTGGTTGTGAGCGAAGCCGCAGACTCCGCCGCAGCTGCGCTTGCGCTGTGCACCGGCGCCGGACGCGGGGCAGGTCTGGGTTCCGAGGCAAGAAGCGGCTCAGGCTCAGGCAAGTCCTCCGGGGCAGTTTCAGGCAGAGCCTCAGATACCGGCGGCACAAGCGCGGCTGACGCGGGCGCGGGCGGCGCAAAACTCAGGCTGATCTCCATGCCGGGCCGCCCCTCGGTTTCGGCCTCCACACTCGCCACCTGGCTGCGCTCCAGACCGAACAGCAACCAGGCGTGTATGCACAGCGCAAAAACCAACGCCCCCAAGAGGCGGCGAGGAAATGCGCTCTGCCCGCCCGCTTCGGAGGCCAGCGCCGGGCAGCTCATTGGCCGCCGCCTTGGGCCTCGTCCGCAGCACCTGCCTGTAAGGAAACTTTATGCACACCCGACAGCTTAATCTGGTCAAGCACCCGGTACAAATCCTGGTAACTCAGACTATCCTCGGCAAAGACCTGTACAAACGGCTCGCCCGGCTCTGCCTCGCCCCCGCTCTCCATATCCTGCGTCAGCCCGGCCCTGGCTCGCAGGATTTCCGCCAGGGCGTCCAGGCGCACCGGCTCTTTGTCCAGATACAGGCTGCCGTCGGCCATGATCGTCAGCGCCAGGCCGACCTCGCGCTCAATTTCTGCGGCAGCGGATTTGGGCAGGGACAAGGGCAAGGCGCGATGCAAGGCCAT
>CAZNBK010000121.1:0-6009 GCA_964571105.1 uncultured Desulfovibrionaceae bacterium | reverse complement strand
CGTAAATAAAAAAAACCAGCAGCAGAAAGACAATGTCCATGAGGGGCAGCATTTCCACCCTGGGGTGTTTGCGTTTTCTGGCCAGTTTCATATTTAATCCCGCTTGTCCGCCCCGGTTTCGTGCTCCATGAGAATTTCCAGGCGGGTTGCCCAGGACTCGAACTTGTCCTGCGCGTCTTCAATGCGCGAGTTGAAATAGTTGAAGGGAAAAACCACGGCCACGGCGATTATCAGCCCGGCTGCCGTGGTGATCAAAGCTTCGGCAATGCCGGAAACCACAGACTGGGGGTCATCCACGCCGCTCATCCCCAAAATATCAAAGGAAGCAATGATGCCCATGACCGTGCCCAGAATGCCCAGCATGGGCGCAGCCGTGATCAGGGTATCCAAAATGTTCATACCCCGGCGCATGGCTTTAAGCTCATCCAGGGCCAGTCCTTCCATGGCCTTGGAGGCAGAATACTCGCGGTGGGCCAACCCGCAAAGCAGCATCCTGGCCACGGCCCCCGGCGGCAGCCGCTGCCCTGCCCCGGTAGCCGGGGTTCGCCGCAGCCGATAGTCCTCAAGCAAGTCTTCCAGGCCCTGGCGGTCGCGGTCCAGGTCCAGCCTGCACCAGAACCAGGTCCGTTCCACAATTACGGTCAGGGCGACAATGGAACACAAGAGCAGCGGCCACATGACCGGACCGCCGGCAATGAATAAATCCCACATAATCTTTCCGGTTCAGTTTTTTTCCAGTTGTAAAAGCATGCCCGTGAGCAGGGCGTTGAGCGCCCGGCGCAACAGGGGTGAAATTTGCTCGTCGGTTATTACCGAAGTCAGCTCGGTTACGGGCCGCCCGCCTATTTCGGCGGCCAGGCTCAGGCAGAGACCGTCAAAAGTGCTCAGCTCGCCGAGCAGGCCGCGCGCCTGGGCGTCAGCCAGGGGCAAAACCAGCAGTAGAAAACCGGCGTAACGCGGTTGAGCCAGAATTTTATCCAATTCTTGGAACTGCAAATTGTATTTACTCCGGGCCAGCAAGGCGGCCAGGTCAATGCCCCGCTCAGCCAGACGCTCGCGGATGTCCCGCCCCGGCGCAAGCCCGTTCTGTTTGGCAACAGCCTGCGGCACCGCTTGACAAACCGCCTTGGCAAACAGCTCGCCCAGGCGGGTGTGCCCGCCGGACATGGCGGCCAAGGGCCCCTGCCCTTGCCCCTGCCCTTGCCCCTGCCCTTGCCCCTGCCCTTGAATGACCAGCACATTGTCCGTGCCCGTGCCCGTGGCCGGGGTGTAGCTAAAAGAGCTGCGCACATCCAGGTCTTCCAGGGCGGCGGTTTTGGCCTCGGTCATGAGCAGCAGGGCCTGGGCCATGGCCTCTTCGCTAAGTTTCCGATTGCTCAGCGCAATGATATTGATGGTGCCCGGCTCCACATAATTGCCCGCATCGGTTCCGGCGCGCAGGGCATTGCTTTTCACCCCGGCGGTAACCAACACCCCCACTTGTATGCCCTCGGATTCCAATTCCACATAGGCATAATTATCCATGTCCGCGCCGGTATACAGCAGGGCGGCGCGATCCGCAGTCAAGCCCAAATAATCGAGAATAACCGCCTTTGTCTGCGCAAACTCTTGGCAGTGCGCCGTGTCCCAGGCTTCGGGCGGGGTATAATGGTTGCCCGCGGCCAGGATATTCCGGCGCAAGCCCTCCAGGCTGGAAAGCACGGTTTGCGGCGAGTTGAAATGTATCAACAAGGTTTTAGCCGTGTGCTCGAACAAAGTTCCGCGCACGAGCTCGGCCTTTTCCACACAAGCGAACGGCAGCTCAATGCTTTCCCGCTGCGGCGTCCCTTCAGCCCAGGCCGTGCCCCATTGCGCCCAAAGCAGGAACAGGCCCGCCAGCAAGCCGACGAGCCTGACCCAATATTTTTTTGTTTCAATTACAGAAGGCATAGGCCTGTTCTTTACCGCGCTAATAATCATACCTCAAGCCCAAATAGAATGAACGGCCGGGCAGGGGATAATTCAGGGTAGTTGCGTAATCCACGTCAAACATATTGCGCAGTTCGCCCTTGACGCTCAAAGTGCCGTTTTCCCACTGGGCGATGCGCTGGGTGACAAACAGATCCACCGTAGTGTCTCCGCCGGTTTTCACCTCTTCATAGGATCCCCAATCCATCTCATATTGGTGCCCGAAATAGACCACGCGCACATCCACATCCAGGCCGCTGTCCGGATGGCTGAAATTCACGCCGTAAGCAATATCATTGTTGCTGACATTGCGGACTTTATTGTTGTCCGCGTCTTCATATTTGAGCAGATGGGTAAGGTTGACATAGGGCTTGAGCATGAACGGCCAGTCAAAGGCCGCGCCCAAATCATAAGACAACTGGGCTTCCAGGCCGCGATATTTCGTCGTGCCGTCCAGGTTTTGATACTGGGTTATATTGCCGGGCAAACTGACCGAAGCGATCTTGTCCTTGTAATCGGTCTGGAAATAGGTCAGCCCCAAATTCAGGGATTCATAGTTGATTTCAAACCCGATGTCGCCGCCCTTGCCCTTTTCCGGCCTAAGGTCCGAGTTTCCGATATAATCAAACGCAGGCATGCCCACAAGCTCCAAAGCCTGGGGAATCCGGTAGGATTGGCCGTAGTTGCCACGCAGGGTCAACCAATCCGTGGGCAGCCAGGCAATGCCGAACGAAGGCGTCGCCTTGTCCAAATCGTCATCTTCACCTTCTATTTCCAGGGTATAGGTGTCGTAACGCACCCCGGCGCTGAGAATCAGCGATTCAGCAAAAAGAGCCGCCTTGCCCAGCAAAAAAACGCCCACGTTGTCATACTTGCCGGAAGAGGTGCTGTAGGTGTTGGCCACATCGTACTTCAACCAGTCCAAACCGGCAGTAAAGGTGAACACGCCCTGCTCCAGGCTTGCCTGACCCTGCGCCCCCTGAAATTCATTCTCAATCTCCGAATATCCCCATTGGAAATCATGGGCTTCATACTTGTCGTAGCCGTTAAAGTATCTGCTCATCCAGTTCAGGCCGTAATCCTTGTAGCCGCCCTCATAGATGAACTCCACGGAGTGGTTTTGCCTGTCGCTATAAGATTCCCGGTCATTATATTTCATTTCATTGGGCATGCCCATTCCTTCAGCTTGCACGCCGATGACGCTAAAGCCGAGGCGGTGTTCTTCCGCGAAATTGTAACCCAAATCCGCACTGAAACCGATGCGGTGGTCCTGGGAGGTATTGTGGTAGGTTTCGTTTTTTCCGGTGCGGTAGTCTTTATCCACGTTGGCATAAGTCAGGCCACCGGAAAAATCCACATCGCCCTTCATGCCCGCAAATTCCCCCAGGGCACGAAAGCCCATCCAGGTATCGCCGCCCACTTCCAAAGCGGCCTGCGGCTCCTCGCTGCCGCGCCTGGTAATAATGTTAACCACCCCGCCCATGGCCGAGGTTCCGTATTGCACGGCAGCCGCGCCCCGCAAAATTTCAATGCGCTCAATATTGACCATGGGGATCATGCTGATATTGGAAGTCCCGATGCGCCGCCCGTTAACCAGCGTCATTACCGGGCTTTGCAGGTCGGTGCCGAACAGGGAACTGCGCATGCCCCGGATGGCGATTTGCGAAAAATTTTCGTTACCCGCATTCCCGCTTATCTGAATACCGTAATTGCGCAGCAGGTCGCCCATTTCCCGAGACTGGTTTTTCAGAATTTCCTCACGGGGGATCACGGTCATGGCCTGGGTCACATGTCTGACCTTTTCCTCAATGCGCCCGGCTGTAACCACCACGGTCTCCAGGGTTTCCACCTCTTGGGCCGCTGCCGGCAGCGAAATAGCCAGCAGGAACCCCAAAACCGCCCAGAAACCGATAAATCCACGCGTTCTCATTTTGTACTACCTTCCTTCTAAGCTGATGGTTGTGGATTCAAAAAATATTAAAAAAAGTCCCCGCCGCGACGCAACCGGAACAGGGTCCAAAGGAAAAACGGCCCGCCGATGAGCGCGGTAACGATGCCGATGGGCAGCTCAGCCGGGGCCAGCGCCACCCTGGCGATAACATCGCACAGGCACAGAAAAGCTCCGCCTAAAAAGAACGAAGCCGGGGCCAGCCAGCGGTGGCTCCAGCCCAGCCAGATGCGGCAGATATGCGGCGCCATCATGCCCACAAACCCTATGGGGCCGGTGAGCGAGACTATGGCCGCCACTATCAGCGAGGCCACGGCGAACAGTCTGATTTTGGCGTTTTTCACGGCCACGCCGCGGCTGGCCGCGATATCTTCCCCGGCCACCAGCAAATCAATTTCCGGAGCCCAACGCCGGGCCAGCAAAGCGCCGGCCACAACCACAAAGGCGAGGTCGGCCAGGCGCGGCGTTTCCAGGCCCGTGAGCGACCCCATCAGCCAGTGCATGATGCGCAAAGAATCGTTGGCATCGCTTAAATATTGGATGAACATGACCAGGGAGGAGAAAAAGAAATTAATGATTACCCCGGCCAGGAGCATGATGGGCGTGGAAAAACCGCCCCCGGCCCTGGTCAGGCCAAAAACCAGCCCCATGGAGAGCATGGCCCCCAGAAAAGCGGATGCCAGACCGCCGGAAGCGCCCAACAGCCCCCCGGAAATGCCGCATAAAAAATACACGGAAGCGCCCAAAGACGCGCCGCTGGATACACCCAGAGTAAACGGGGTGGCCAGCGGATTGCGGAACAGGGCCTGAAAAATCATGCCGCTGACGCCAAGTCCCGCTCCGGCCAGAAATGCGGCCACGGCCCGAGGCAGGCGCAAGCGCCAGAAGACCTCGGCCTCCGGACTGCCCGGCGTCCACACCGCCCAGGGTGAAATCAGACTCAGGCCCAAAAACGGCGTCAGCAGCACCACCCCCAGGCTGGCGCAAATAAGCAGACAGACTATTTTTTTAGGATTATTCATGGTGTCCGCCTTCAATCCGCCAGGATTATAGCCCGCCCGGTCCGGGGATGAACGATGCTGAAAAATTCATGATCAAAAGCGCGGTTGAGCACGGCCAGGTCGCGCAAGCCCTCAACCGGGCCGAAATAAAGCTGTTGCCCGGCCCGCAAGACCAGGGCCTCGCCGCCCATCTGCTGGGGATGATTGAGATCGTGGGTGACGGTGAGCATGGTCAGGCCCTGCTCTTGGTTCAAGGTCCGCAGCAAGGCATTCAATTCGGCCCCATGCCTGGGGTCCAGGAAAGCCGCAGGTTCATCCAGGAGCAAAAGCGGCGCGTCCTGCGCCAGGGCCGCCGCCAGACCGGCCTTTTGCCGTTCGCCTCCGGACAGGCTCCGCAACGCGCGCCCGGACAAGTCTGCCAACCCGGTAAGCTGCAAGGCTTTATCCACAGCGGCCTTATCTTCTGCGCTGGCCCGTTTGCCGCCCGTGTGCGCAAAGCGGCTAAGACGCAGAAATTCTATTACTGTGAACGGCGGAATCCACCCCCCGGCCTGGGGCACATAAGCAACCAGACGGGCCAGTTCGCGTTGCGGCAAAGCGTTGAGACGTTGCCCGCGCAGAAGCACTTCCCCGCCGGGCTCCCCCTGTTCGTGCAGGCGCAGCAAACATTTGAGCAAGGTGGTTTTACCCGCCCCGTTGGGGCCGAGCACGGATAAATAACCGCCCTGCTCCAGGCAAAAATTTATCCCGCTGAGCAAGGCGCTCTCCGGCGTAAAAGAGAAGCCCAGATTATTGACCTGAAGCAAAGGCGCGCCGGAGCTCATGGCTGCCTCCCGGATAAGGGATCTGCGGCTACGGGATGAAAGGCCAGGGACAATGCCCGCAAAGTCTGCCCGAAGCGAGGCCCCGGCACGGTATGAACCTCGTCTTCCAACAGAAACAGCCGCCCGTTTTTAATGGCGCTGACCGTGTCCAAGCTTTCCCAGTCGCGGCGCAGCGCAGCCGTATCCCCGCCCGGCGGGATCACGTCGATGATCACTTCGGGGTTGAGAAAAATTAACGCTTCGCGGGACAAACGCGGAAAAGCCAAGTGGCCGTCATAAACATTTTCAC
>CAZNBK010000120.1:0-7459 GCA_964571105.1 uncultured Desulfovibrionaceae bacterium | reverse complement strand
CGCTCCCGCTGCGCGGCTGCCGCACGTCCTGTGCGGCTCCTCCCCCCGTCAACTTTCGCATGCTGTGCAGCGAAATTCGCGCCGCCGGGTTAACTGTTAATGGTATTTGAGCATACCTCTCGGCTCGGCGTCCTGCAGGCTTTCAGCCCAAAGTCCGTAGGCCGCTCCCCATCTCCTAAACCGAAGCGTCCCACTCCCTAATTAGGTGCAGGGCTTTGACCTTATCGTATACCTCTCGGCTCGGCGTCCTGCCGAGCGCTCGAGGGTCGTTCGCAAAAAACGTGGTTTTTGCTCTCTCCCGCTGCGCGGCTACCGCCCTCCTGGCGGCACATGCCTGCCAAATCCTTCACATACACACAGGCATCCGCTGTGCGGTATTTGCCGCCTCTCACCAGTCGCAAGGCCCTGGGCGCAACCAGCACCGGCTTAAAGCCCAGGTCTTCGGCCCATTTGCGCGATGCCCGGTAGCAGTGCGGCAGCACGGCAATGAGCGTATCCAATCCGGCTTCGGCCAGGCCCGCAAACCACAGCCTGGCGGCCACGGCAAACGAGCCGTCCCGCCCGCCTTTAAAGGTGCAAAAATGTGCAAAAGCCGTGTTGCCCGAACTGGTAAAATCATTGACCACGCCGATGCCGATAAATGCGCCGTCCCGCTTCACTGCGTAAAACCAGCCGTTGCACCGCGCATAGCGGATAAACTCGGCATAATCGCGCACCGCGCCATCGTGAAAAAATACGTCTACCAAGCGCTCGGCCTTTAAAAGCCCCCAGAGCACCAGCATATCCTCGCCGGTCAAATCGCCCGGCTCTTGCCGCAGGCTGAAGCGGTGAATGCTGATGTTTGCTGCTGTCATTATCTCTCCGCCCAAAGTCCGTAGGCCGCTCCCTCGTGGGTAATCCCAAATGTAGCAATCCCTAATCAGGTCCAGGGCTTAGCCCTGGCCATGTCCACAAATCATAATCCGTCTTACAAACCTGCCGTTCCGCCCGCGCTGCATCGCGCACGTCTTTACGCTGCACGGCCTGGGCAAAGGTCAGGGACAAGGCGTCGCCCATGTCCGGCGAGCGTCCCAGGCGTTCCTTGATCTTGTCTTTGGGCTCCAGGACCAGGCGCGAGGCCGCGTCAAAAAAATAGGTCGGGGTGGACAAATCGGTCTTGAGCTGGGCCTCTGCCGGGATGGCCCCGGTTTTCAGCCAGTCTTTCATGGCGTCCCACATTTCGGCCCGTTTGTTGGCGTAGCGCTCCGGACGCATGGCTCTGGCCCCGGCATTGACCTCAATGATCGCAAACCCCAGCTCGCGCAGCCGGTCAACCACGCCGCCGTCCACAAACACGGCGTCCGGCTCGACCCGGCTGATAATTTCACCCAGGCGCGAGGCGGTTTGCATGAGATCGCTGTTGCCCCAGTGCTCCCACGGCCAGGATCTGGCGTCGCGGCCTTGGCGCAGGGCCACAATGTTCCGGTCCGAGCCGAACCGGGCCACGTCCACACCCATGACCAGGGGGGCGCCCCGATCGGTGTGCGCCGGGCGCTTGGCCGCGTCTGCGGCCAGGTCCACGGGAATGAGCACATCGTCATCCGCAGCGGTGAAGTCGCATAAAAATTCCTGCCGCCAGGCGTTTTCGCTTATTTCGGAACGGATGGCGGCCAGCTCGTCTGCGGACAACACCCCGGTCTCGTCGGCCCGGTACAGGGCCGCATGCCAGGATTTGTCGCCTTCGCGCATTTTGTTCAGCGCGGTTAAATAGAGTTCCTGGAATAGGTTCGCGCCTTTGGGCGTGCCGATAAACACGGCAAATCCCCCCCGGTCGGCCAGGGCCGGGCGAACGATCTCGCCCCAGACCTCCATGGCCATTTGGGCGACTTCGTCGAGGACCACCCCGTCAAAATACAGGCCGCGCAGGGCATCGGGGTTATCCGCCCCAAAAATACGCACCTGGGCCGCGTTGGGCATGGTCACGATCAGGTCCGATTCATTGACCTTGCGCCCGGGGATGGCGGCGGTGTAGTGCTTGAGATAGCGCCAGGCAATGGCTTTGGCCTGGTTGCGGAACGGGGCGGTATAGGCGAACATCCCGTCGCGGCGCTGGCACAAAAGCGCCTCTTTGATCAGGTGATTGATCACCCCCACGGTCTTGCCCATGCGGCGATGGGCCACCAGGACCACAAAGCGGTGGGCGTCGAGTATCGGATGGATCTCGGTCTGCGGAAACCGCGGGGTGTAGGGGATCACAATTTCACTCATTTTTATCTGCCCACCTGATCACATGCTCAACCCCGCCAGACAGGTTATTGTCCACCGTGGTCTTGTCGGCCCAAGCAAAATTTTTCAGGGCAAAGATGGCGGCTGTGGTATTTTTTCCGGATCGCAAATCTTTTTCATAGGCCATTTCCACGCGCAGCAGGGCTTTTTTTACCGAATCCGCAAACTCGGGGTCTTGACCGTATTCGTAAAAAGTGCTTTTATCGGAAAGCCCCAGGGCACGCACCAGCCCGGTCAGGAGCACCGGCTCGTCATTGTCCGCGCAGGCGGCAAAATACGCCTCGGCCAGGGCGTCAAACGCCTTGGCGCTACTGATGCTGCGCGGCTTGCTCTCGGTGTTTTGCTTACGGCTTGCCATGCTGCATCCAGGCCCACAGGCCCCAGGCTATAAGTCCGCACAGCCCCATTACAAACGAGGTAACCAGCCCGCGCTTGGCCGTGCGGCAGAGCTGCAACTGCTCTTCCAGGGCCTGGTGGTGCGCAAGGTGCGTCGGCCCGTCGATCAAATTCGACTCCCGCAACGCATCGCGAATCGCTTCATGAACCACTGCTTTGATTTGCTCTTCGGTCACCTAACTACCCCGCACACGCCCTCAAGCGTTATGCCTTTATCGTATACCTCTCGGCTCGGCGTCCTGCCGAGCACGAGAGGGTCGTTCGCAAAAAACGCGGTTTTTGCTCTCTCCCGCTGCGCGGCTACCGCCATCCTGGCGGCACTCTCCCCTTCGTGCTTCCTGCCTTTCACCTAACTACCCCAACAAGTTCTTCCAACGTTTCAATATACAGCAACAACGCCGCCGCATCATGCTTACCCATTGCTATCCCTCCGTCCGGGGTCGCGGCCAGGCTCAAGAGCATTGGCCTCGTCAGATAGGGGGTCTGCGGCACGGTCTGCGCTGTATGGGGGGTTAAACCCGCGCAGCCACTCATGAGCAGGAGCAGCGCGCACAGCAGCAGCCCGGGCAGCCGCAGCCTCGGCCTTGGCCTGGGTTTTAGCCTGGGCCCGGCGCTCACCCCACCACTCGAGCACGAGAGGCACGAAATTAAGCAGGGCGGTGAGAAATTTGACGATGATCTGCACAAGGAACCAGCCCCTAGCCGAATAAACCCATAATGAAATCAAGCACGGACTGTTGGGTTTCGGCGTTCATGTCATAGTCCACGGCCAGATACAGGCCGAGGGAAACAATGCTGAGCACGGCAGCCCAAAATTTTTTGGTTTTATACCACTTGGTTTGCATGCGAAAAAACTCCCTTTCTGAACAGTTATCCCCACCACTCCCGTTTCGGGCCCAGGTCCAGGTGCACAAAGCCGCGAGAAGGGTAGCGGCCAAGACCGGAGAACCCGGCCTCAGCCGCCGCCCGGGAGAAAGCTGCCTGCTGCTCTTGGGGGCAGCGGCAGTCAAAAGCGATTTTCAAATGCTGCGAATTGGCGGTGCCGCCCACGACTTTATTGTGCGCCGCGCAACGGTGGCCGGAATTGATGATGATCGGCTTGCCCCAATCCTCGCGCAGCTCCTGCAAGGCGTCCAGACTGGCGGGGTCGTGATAATATTCCCCGCAATGCTTGCAGGAAAGCTCAACCGGCTTGAAATTTTTCCAGGCCCACTCGGCCCGATACTCGGAATAGTGTTTGTAGATTTGCGGCATGCGCGTTCCTGTGTGAATATTTATTTATGCGAATGCATATTAACTTGGCTTCAACTTAAATGTATACGAATAAGAAATGGTAGTCAAGCATGAAAATAAAAAAAATGAAAAATAAAGTTGGATCCTTTGCTGCGCCTCAGGATGGCAGGCAGGGGCAGGGCTTAGCTCTGGCAGGAGATGATCCCCTGCACCCCGCAGGGCTTAGCTCTCCCCCCCCCATTGGGGAGTGGCACATTTTTGCTTGGCGCAGCAGGGAGCCTCCAGCGGCGCGAAATAAAATGAAACGCAGCCTAGAAATATATGATCAAACCGACAAACCGCAAACCCGTCTGAAACTTGCCGGGCAATCCCCTGAAAGTATCCTCCTGAAAGTATTCGGGAAAATACCCCTGAAACCATCCCCCAGAAGCATCCCCGAAACCATCCTGGGCAAGCATTTGCAGATAACCGGATAAGCGAAAGATAAACAGCGGATAACCGGATAAAAACCCGGTAAAATACTTGAAGGGGTAAGATTCTTCCCCTACTCCGGATAACCGGATAACGTGCAGGGGTATTTTTTTGGGTTTGTGTGTATGTGTTCTTTTGTGCTTAGCGTATACCTTGACCTTAGCGTGTACTTCTTGGCTCGGCATCCTGCCGCGCTGCCGCACAGGGCGTGCGAACCGAAATGTCAGGATATACGCTAAAGGCGAGGTTTCAGGCTTTAATTTTAGGGGGCAGGTTGCTGCTGCCGGTTATCACGGGATTTCCGGTCCTTGCCTCCAATTCGTCTTTTGCCTTTTTGGCTATGCCGCCGCCGCGTTTGGCCGCAATGGTATTCTCTTCCATTCCGGTGGCTTCGTAGCTCTCTGCTATTTGCCGCGTAGACAATTCCGCCAGAGCGGTAAAAATGAGTTCCGCCTCAGACATATGGTCGCGAAGGTTTTGGGTCTTAAGTCTTTTGAGATGCTTATGCTCTTTAACGCTTATTCCTGCCCATTCCTGATGAATAATGTTAGTCAAGATCGCATATTCCCGACCTTCCTTAATCTCGTGCTCTTTCCAGTAATCGGTGAGCTTGTTGCGGGTTTCTTGCCCGAGCATGCGCTGCTCAATCCATTTTTCAGAGCGCCCGTGTTTGCGCCACAATTCGCGAGACCGATTAAGTGCAATTTCCGGGTCTTCCATTTCCCGCATGCGTTCATACCCGACACGGGCCAGCCATTGCTTGATCGGCTCCGCCTTGGGGCTCGGAATCGACTGGACAAGGCGCAAAAGCGTTTGCGCATCGGCAACGTCGGTTAAACGCTGTTTTCCATCTTCTGCTTTTAATTTCAACCGGTGACAATTTGTCACCAGTTCACTTCCTTCTTTGGCGAGCCTGCCTTTAAGCTTGTTCCAATATTTTCTGGCAGTTTGAAAGTCGGGCTGACTGGTCAGCACCTGAACGATATCCACCACAGAAAAATACCAGGTCTCGGATTCTTCATCAAAGACACGCCGAATATTATGCTCTTCAAAATTTACAATCTCGTTCATCTGGATTTTTTACACCTGTTTTCAGCAGTTGCCAAGATGGCAAAACCTGCCCTGCCCTGGCTAGCTCAAGCTATATACAATACCCTTATTCATTTTCGCATAACTTCTTGACAGATTATTTGCATTCGCATAAAACGGAACTGCAAGGCGAGCAGTAACTGCCCGGCATTTTTTTTGTCCGTGCTTATGCGTACTCGCTTAGAGCATTTCAACCTAAAAATTATATACTGGTAAAAAACTCCGGCGCCGTCAGGAGGGCGCCATCTCTCAGCCGGAACAGCGTGCTGTGCGGTTTCTCACGCCCAGCAGCCGGGGGTACTCCGCAGGCGCTGTCGCGCCGCGCGGGAAATTGCCGATCAATACAATGCCGTGCTCGGGCGTTGTCTGAAAAGCGGTCTGGAAGTCAAAATTCATGCGGCTGAGCTGCCCTGCCCCGCATTGAAGACATCCGCAGCAGCAAATCCATTTAACCTTTAACCGCAAGCGAGAACAAGCAATGCAAAACACCGAGAACACTGAACACAAGGGGCTGAAAAATTACAAGTACATCGACAATTACAGCGACATCAAGGCGGTCATGGCTGAAAACCTGGGCGGCGAAAAGTTGTCTTTGGGGGCGCTGGACCGGATCAAAACCCCGACGGGCGGCGCGCTCAATTGGGAAATGATGACCCTGGAAGGCGCGGCTTCGTTGCCCGAGTTGCGCGGGGTGATCGTCCACGAGCAGAAAACCCGCACCTATTGGGAAACGTCCTTTGAAGAAAGCGACGGCGGCATCGAGCCGGATTGCTCCAGCGAAGACCTGATCAACGGCAGGGGCAACCCCGGCGGCGAGTGCGCGGATTGCCCGCTGGCAAACTTCGGCGCAGACGGCGCCCGCCCCGCGTGCCGGGAGGGCCGGATACTCTTTTTGCTGACCAAAAACGCCGCGCTCCCCGTGGCCGTGCAGCTCGCCCCGTCCGGGCTGCGGGCCTTCCGCGACTATAAACTGCGCCTGGCCAACAATTTCCTGCTGCTTTCCGAGGTGGAAACGGTCATTTCTTTGGAAAAGGCCGCCAGTAAACAGGGCATTCCTTATTCCCGCCCGCTCTTTCGCATGGCGGCCAGGGCCACGGCAGCCCAGAAAAAACTCCTCACCGAGCAGGCCAGAGCGATTAAAGAGCTGACCGCTCCCCGCTACGGCGTGTCTGCCCGGCAGGCCTTGGCGGCGCAGGCTTTAATCGTGGACCCCCCTGCGGAACACCCCGCACAGACTTTGCCCGAACGCCAGCCCACAGGCCAGCCTATAGAACGGCGGGCAAACCAGCGGGTGGCGGTGCAACCCGGCCAGACTTTGCCCCAGCGGGCCTTGGCGGACAGCGCCGTTGGCCAGACTTTGCCCCAGCGGGCCTTGGCGGACAGCGCCATGGCAACGCCCCTGGAATCCGAAACCGGCATTTAGCGCCTTTTGCTGAGCCAGCAACACCAGGGGGCTGTTAACCTTGAATCCGAAACCGGTATCCGGAGCCTTTCCTTGAATCACAGGCCACCGGAGTTTATTGAGTCACCGGCATCCGGAGCCCTTCTTTGAATCACAGGCATCCGGAGTTTTTAACTTTAAAATTACACTTTAAAATTATCCATTATTTAGGAGGTCCGGCCATGAGCAGATCCCATCATATCCCTACCCCCACTACCAACCGGGGCCTTGCCCCCGGCTTTACTCCGGACATTAACCCGGACATAACCCCGGACATTAACCCGGATATTGACCCGGACATGAACCCCGGCCTGTTTATGCCTTTGCAGCAGGACGATTATCTTTATCACTGCGCCCTTGACCCCGACGCGCCGATCACCCTGGCCAGGCTGCACAATGCC
This sequence comes from uncultured Desulfovibrionaceae bacterium, assembly GCA_964571105.1. Classification (GTDB taxonomy): domain Bacteria; phylum Desulfobacterota; class Desulfovibrionia; order Desulfovibrionales; family Desulfovibrionaceae; genus JAVBRZ01. The sequence continues at coordinate 163 of CAZNBK010000120.1, read as the reverse complement.
CTGTGCGAACTGCACGGCGTCTTGTGCGGCATCCAGGACGTATCCGCCCAGATCCTAGCCCGGGCAGACGACGCCGAAGCCGGTTACGCATACATGATCAAAGCCGCCGCCAACCAGGCCAGGCACGATCTCTGCCTGCTTTTGCCCGATGGTTTGCAGGATT
>CAZNBK010000119.1:0-7706 GCA_964571105.1 uncultured Desulfovibrionaceae bacterium | reverse complement strand
CGGCGCACCCGGCAGGTGCTGTTCACTGTGCGCGGCTCTTTGGGTATCGGTTCAACCGTTTCCGCGCCGTTGGGCGACTTGAACACCCCCCGCAACGTTATCCCCGGTCCGTTCGATTTGCCGCAGGATGAAATGGAGCCCCTGCGCGACATGCTCTGGGAAGACCCCAGTGTGGACATCGATCTTTTGTCCAACGCCTATGTAGAAATTATTTCCATTCATTCCGACATGCTTTTTGAACCGGGGCAGACCAAGTTGACCCAAAAGGGCGAAATTCTTCTGGGCAGGCTTATTCCCTTGATCCGCAAGCTGGACTACCCGGTGCTGTTGGCCGGGCATACTTCTCCGGCCCGCGACGAGATGTACGACCTTGAGGTCACGCTCGACCCCTACGAATTTTCGCCCACCTGGCAGATTTCTTTTTTGCGGACCATGTCGGTGTACAGCTTCTTCAAGGACATGGACATGCCCAGCGAAAATATCATGGTGGAATCCTTTGGCGAATACCGGCCAAAGTCCACCAACGATACCCCGGAAGGCCGCGCCCAAAACCGGCGTGTGGATATCGTGCTGGATAAGCGCAACAAACTTTCGGGCGCGGACAGCGTTTTCGGCGACGAAGAACCGGAAACTCGCGACAGCGGCATATACGAGCAGAACGGTTTCAGGTTTGACCTGAACATCCCCTTGGACAGGCAGGAGTAGGCGGCATATGGCCAGACGCGAGAAAAAAGAGGATGGCGGCAGCGGAAGCCCGGCCTGGCTGGTCACTTTTTCCGACCTCATGACTCTGCTGCTCACATTTTTCGTGTTGCTGCTGTCCATGTCCTCGCTGAACAAGACAGTCATTGTGGAGGTCAATTCCTGGATTACTCCGCGCAATTTTATCGAGCGTCAAGGGTTTGGCAGATTGCCCGATCGGGTCAGCATTTTCCTTGAGCTGATCAAGGACCCGGCCAACCTGGTCACCAACATGGACCGCATCAAGGACCAGCTCTTTCCCTTTGATACCCTGCCGGAAGAAATGAACAAGAGCACCCTGGATGAAAACATCAAAGTCATGGAGAACCCGGAGGGTCTGGTCATCTCCCTGAACAACCAGTTGCTCTTCCAGTCCGGACAATATACGCTGACCGCATCGGCTAAAAAAATATTGCATTCGTTGGTGGAAATACTCTTAAATACAACCATGGATATTAATATTTCCGGGCATACCGACGATATGCCCATGCAGGGCATGAGCAATTACGAGCTTTCCGGCTTGCGCGCCCAATCTGTGTTGGAATACTTCCTGCAAAACCAGGTACGGCCCTTGCGTTTTTCCATCAGCGGTTACGGGCCGGACCGTCCGGTGGCTGACAACAGCCTGGAATCCGGTCGGGCGGCAAACCGCCGCGTGGAAATACTGCTGAAGAATGAAAACTGGCTGGGCGGTTACCGCTAGAGTATTTAAAAAAGTCTAATCGGCAAATGCTCTGAGGCGGCCCGGGCGCACTTGCCTAACCGGGTCTGAATGGTGCATTATGCCGGGGTTGGGGCAAAATTTCCCCACGGGCAAGTTTTCAGGAGGATATATATGGCAGATGACGATCTTGAACCGGTACAAAAGAAATCAAAGAAAAAGTTTTTTATAATCCTCCTCATCCTGCTGCTCATTTTGGGCGGGGGCGGCTACGCCGCCTATGAGTTTGTGCTCAAAGACATGTTCTTTGGCGAAGATGCAGCCGTCAGTGACGGCGCAGCCCCGGTTGCGGAAGAAGCCCCGGTCGGACCGACCACCATGGTTTCCGTGCAGCCCTTTGTGGTTAACCTGGCTAACCCCATCGGCAGCAAACATATCAGGATGAGCATGGACCTGGAGATGATCGACGAAAAATCCGCTGAGCAAATTAACCAGGAAATGGTCAAAGTGCGCGACAGCATTATTTTGTTGCTGTCCAGCAAAACATATGCGGATCTCGCGCCCATGGAGGGCAAGCTGATGCTTAAGTCCGAGATCGTTGAGCGGATCAATTACATTCTGGGCGGCCCCAAGGTGGCTAAAGTCTATTTCACGGACATGGTCTTTCAATAAACATCCCCAAGCGGAGAATGCCTGATGACTGACGAACAAGATAAATTGGCCGAAGAATGGGCCGCAGCCCTGGAAGCCCAAGATGAGGTCGAAGCCGCGCCCGCTCCTGAAGCTGACGCCGGCGGCGGTGATGTGGACAACGACAAACTGGCCGAAGAATGGGCCGCAGCCTTGGCCGGTGACGAACAGGATGAACTTAAGAAAGAAAAAGAACAGGAGTTCTTCACTCAGGTAGCCAAGGAAGCCAAGTTCAGAGACATGAGCGAGGACGCCAAGGCCCCCCGTCCGGAAGGCGAACGCCGTGAGCTGGACTTCATTCTGGATATTCCCCTGGATGTGTCGGCTGAACTGGGCCGCACTCGCCTGCTTATCAACGAGCTACTGCAACTGGGGCAGGGCTCGGTGGTGGAGTTGAACAAACTGGCCGGGGAGCCGCTCGAAGTTTATGTTAACGGCAAGCTGGTGGCCAGGGGCGAAGCCGTGGTCATCAACGAAAAATTCGGCGTGCGTCTTACCGACATTATCAGCCCCATCGAACGGGTGAAGCAGCTTGGCTAAGCGCACTTTAGCCCCTCTTTTCCGGGCGTTGTTCTGCGGCCCGGCCATGTGTCTGCTGGTTCTGCTCCTGCTGGCCGGTCCGGGTTGGGCAGCGTCCGCCAATGCTACCGATACAGCTGCCGATACGACTGCCGGGAGCGTTTTCGCACAGGCGGACAACGCCACACAGGCCGCTCCCGACCTGCCCACCGCTCTGGGGCACAGCTCGGAAACCTTTTATAATGTGAACGCCTCAAGCATCCCCGAAGGTCTCGGGGGCAGCGCTGTGTCCGGGCAGTTTACCGGGCCGGATTCCGGCGCGTTTAATGAGTCTGAGCCCGCTGGCGATACTCCGGCGTTTTCCTGGGGAGGTTATTTCAAGGGCATTGGTCTGCTTTTCCTTATTCTGGCCGCGCTCTGGTGCGTGGTCTGGTTTCTGCGCCGCCGGGGCGCTTTGCCCGGCATGGGCGGCCTGCCCCAAAATGCATTCAGCATAGAGGCCCAAATCGCCCTGGGGCCCAAAAAAAGAATTCTTCTGGTACGCTTCTTGAATTCACGGTTATTGCTGGGGGTCACTGACCACAGCATAACCCTGTTAAAAGACGTCCGGGAGGGGTCCGATGGGCGGGATGAACCTGAAAATAAACGCGTTGCGAGTTTCGCAGAACTTATCGAAGCTGCTGGTCAGAAAAACGACGCTTCCTAAAATCTTTGTTACTTTGGCCGTAACCGCCATTCTGGTTGTGGCCGCCATTGCCCCCGCCATTGCGCAAACCTCCGGCGATGTGGTCATGCCAGAATTGACCTTGCGCCTGGCCGGAGGCGAGAGCGAGCCGGAAAAGGTGGCCCTGGGGCTCGAAATACTCTTTCTGCTCACGGTGCTGTCCATGGCTCCGGCCATTGTACTCACCGCAACCAGCTTTACCCGGATCATCATTGTTTTCCACTTTATCCGTCAGGCGCTGGGCACCCAGCAATTGCCGCCAACGCAAATTTTGGCCGCTCTGGCCATGTTCATGAGCGTCTGTATTATGATGCCCGTGGGCAAGCAAATCAACGAGCAGGCTCTGCAACCCTACATGGACGAGCGCATCGGTTTTAGCGACGCCCTGGAACTGGCCCAGCATCCTTTGCGCGAATTTTTGTTCAAACATACCCGCGAAAAAGACCTGTCAATTTTCTATTCCATTTCCGGGCTGGAACGGCCCAACAACAAGGAAGAGGTGCCCACCCTCATGCTGGTGGCCGGGTTTGTGATTTCCGAGTTGAAAACCGGCTTTACCATCGGCTTTCTTATCTACATTCCCTTCCTGATTCTGGACATGGTCATCTCCAGTATTCTGCTGGCCATGGGCATGATGATGCTGCCGCCCATGATGGTCTCCATGCCGTTTAAGCTGCTCTTGTTCGTAATGGTGGACGGCTGGAACCTGCTGGTGGGTTCATTGGTCAACAGCTTTACGTAATAACCGGCACGTAAAATGCTAATAAGGTTTTATTGACAGCCGCACAGGCGTCTGCCCGGTCCGGAGCAGCCGCGCCAAACCCTGCCGGTTGTCGTGAAAACTGCGCCGGGCAACCAGTTTGTCTGCCAATAAAAAAAGTTTTATCCAGGAGAAATGATATGACCCCGGAATTTGTAGTGGGCTTTGCCCGTCAATCCATTGAACTGGCTCTGATGATCGCCCTGCCCATGTTGGGCATCGGCCTTGTCGTAGGTGTGTTTGTGAGCGTTATCCAGGCCGCCACCCAGATTCAGGAAATGACATTGTCCTTTATTCCCAAGATCATATCCATTTTTGTGGCCCTGCTGCTGTCCTTCCCCTGGATCATGGACAAGTTGGTCACCTTTACCCGCAATGTCTTTTTGAACATCCCCAATTATATCTGAGCAGGCACTGCCTTTTGCGCATCGCGGCAGGGACGTCTTTGCGCAGGCGTTGGGGAATTAACGCATAAAAAAGGCTCTGAACAGCGAAGTTTGTTTTCGCGGTCCAGAGCTTTTTTGACGTTGGGGGTATTGCAGTTTAGGCCGTCAGGCATTTACCGTTTATAATTCTTCAAAGGCTAAATGCCCTGGTCTTCTTCACCGGCAGATTGGATGGTTTGCAGGAAGGAGGGGTCTTCGGTCCAGCCTTCGCGGACCTTGACCCAGAGTTCCAGGTGAACTTTCTGCTCAAGCAGGTTTTCGATTTCCTTGCGCGCTTCTATCCCGATTTTTTTCAAGTGCTGGCCGTTTTTACCGATGACCATGCCCTTGTGGTTGGAGCGGCCCACATAAATGACCGCATGGATAACCGTAAGGTTGCGGGCAGGGTCTTCCTGCCACTGTTCAATGCCCACGGCTGTGGAGTATGGCAGCTCCTGCTTGAGGCTGATGAACAGTTTTTCACGGATAATTTCTGCGGCCATAAAGCGCAGCGGCACTGTGGACAGCTGGTCGTCGGGGTATTGAGCCGGAGCGGTCGGCAGGCCGTTTTTGACAAAACTAAGCAAAGGCGGCAGACCGTCGCCGGTGAGGGCTGAAACCGGGAATATTTCCGCCTGGGGCCAGAGGCCGTGCAGGTGTTCCAGCAGGGGGAGCATGCGCGATTTATCGTGGAAGAGGTCGACTTTATTTACGGCCACGGCCACGGGCCGGGTTTCCTGGGCAACGGCCCGGAGCAGGGGTTCGAGGTCTTTGTCCAGGTTGTCGGGGTAGCGCACGTACAAATCGCCGTCGAGGACCACGAGGACCACGTCGGCGCTGTGCATGGCCTGCCAGGCAGACTGCACGAGCATGCGGTTCATTTTTCCGCGCAGCTGGTGCACGCCGGGCGTGTCCACAAAGATAACCTGGGCCGAGGGTTCGGATAAAATACCGCTGATCTGGTTGCGCGTGGTCTGCGGCTTGGGCGTGACAATGGCCACTTTGTCGCCCAGATAAGTGTTCATAAGCGTGGACTTGCCCGCATTGGGCGGTCCCATGATGGCCACATAGCCGAATTTATGGTCGGTGTTTGAGTTCATTAATATCCTGTTGTTTAGGGCGTGGTAACACACCCCGGAGCATTTATCAATTGGAGCCGTTTCGCCTTGGGATTGTGGCCATGGCGGGAGTAAATCCCGCCTAACGGCTGCGTTTAATTTCATTTCGCGCCGCTGGAGGCTCCAATCTCGCGAGCGCTAAAGAAAACAATTGGGGTTCAGGAAGGAGGGGGTCTGGGGGAGGAAACCCCAAGGGCCGGAGGTCCTTGGGGTTTCCTCCCCCAGTCTTTTTTAAACCACGGGCAGCAATTTATCCAGTCCGATGCCTTGCGGTGTGACCCGCGCGCGGTAGGGGTAAACTTCCACGCCGTGTTCTCTGGCCGCTTGGAACAGCTCGGCATAGGCCGGGTCGATAGCGGCGGCTGGCGTGAAGGCGGTGACGTCGGCGCGTTGGATCAGATAAAAACAGGCGCAGCGGCAGCCCTGGGCCTTGAGGTCCATAAGTGTTTCCAGGTGTTTGCGACCGCGCGCAGTGGCGGCATCGGGGAAGGCGGCCAGATCTCCCTGGCGCAGGGAAACATTTTTGGCTTCTATCCATAAAGGCGGCAGGTCCGGCCCGGTCAGACAGGCGTCAAGGCGGGTGTCGGCGTGGGGTGGCGCGCAGCGGGCCTCGCGCTTGAAAGTAGTATAAGCGGCGGCCCAGGGCAGCTGCCCGGCTGTAAAGGCGGCGGCCAGCAATTTGTTGGGCACGCTGGTGTTCACCCCCACCCAGACGCCGTCAACCTTGAGCAGCTCCAGGGTGTAGGGCAGCTTGCGGCCTGGCGTGTCGGCCACGGACAGCAGGGCTTCACTGCCCGGCGCGAGCAGACCGGCCATGCTGCCGGAATTGTTGGTATGGGCCCAGATGCGTTGCCCGTTGTGCTCCAGTTCGATGCTGAAACGTTTGACGCGCCGGATAAATACAGCTTTCAGGCAAGGTGCGGTAAAAGGCAGTAAAAGTGGTGGGGTCATGGTTTTACAAAGGGTTTTAATTGGTTTTTTTGGGTTTTATTGGCGTTGGCTGCTGGCAAAACCTGGGCTGCGGCACTGGCCTAGGCAGTTTTTTTTTGTTATGCTTGATGGATATGCAGTTATTTAGAGCAGACCTGCACATTCACTCGCGATTTTCCAGGGCTACCAGCAAAAGCCTGACGCTGCCCCTTCTGGCCGCTTGGTCCAGGGTCAAGGGGCTGGATGTTATCGGCACCGGAGACATCACTCACCCGGGCTGGCGAGCAGAAATCGGTCAGCAGCTTGAGCTGGAGGAAGCCACGGGTCTGTATCGCCTGCGCAATGACTTTAAATCCGACTTGCTGCCCCAGTATGCGGGGCGCGCCAACCCGGCCCGGCCCCGGTTCATGCTCCAGGGGGAGATCAGCTCCATATACAAGCGCAACGGCAAAGTGCGCAAGATCCATAACCTGGTTTATTTTCCCGATCTGGCCACGGCTGAGGCCTTTTCTCAAAAATTGGCCGCCATCGGCAATCTGGCTTCGGACGGACGGCCCATAATCGGCCTGGATGCGCACGATTTGTTGGAAATGGTGCTGGACAGCGGTCCGCAGTCTTACCTGGTGCCCGCCCATATCTGGACGCCCTGGTTTTCGTTGTTCGGGTCCAAGTCCGGCTTCGACACCATTGAAGAATGCTTCGGCGATCTTACGCCGCATGTTTTTGCTATGGAAACCGGCCTGTCCTCCGACCCGGACATGAACTGGACCTGGAGCGCTCTGGACCGTTTTAAGATGGTCTCCAACTCCGATGCCCATTCCGGAGAAAATCTGGGCCGCGAAGCCAACCTGTTCAGCGGCGACATTTCCTACCAGGGCATTTGGGGCAGCCTTAAGGGGCAGGGGAGCATCGGTTGCCATTTTGGCGGCACTTACGAGTTTTTCCCGGAAGAGGGCAAATACCACATGGACGGGCACCGCAAGTGCAATGTGGTTATGGCTCCCGCGCAGGCCCGCGAAGCGGGCGGCATTTGTCCGGTATGCGGCAGGCCGTTGACCGAGGGCGTGCTGTCCAGGGTCATGGCCCTGGCCGATCGCGACGAGCCGCAAAGACCGACCGGGCACCCGGGTTTCCATTC
>CAZNBK010000118.1:317-7715 GCA_964571105.1 uncultured Desulfovibrionaceae bacterium | reverse complement strand
GGCATCGGCAATGGCTGCGGCGGCGTGGTCCTGGGTGGAGAAAATGTTGCAGGAGGCCCAACGCACGTCAGCGCCGAGGGTGTGCAGGGTTTTGATGAGCATGGCCGTTTGAATGGTCATATGCAGGGAGCCGGTAATTTTAAGCCCTTTCAGGGGTTTTTTCGGGCCAAAGGTGGCCATGAGTTCCATGAGGCCGGGCATTTCCTGCTCGGCCAGCTGCATTTCTTTGTGCCCGAGTTCGGCCAGGCCCATGTCCCGGACCTTGTAATCCAGAGTTAAATCCAGGGGCGCTGCCCGCTTGGCATCGGTGGTGCCGCTCATAATTTGTCTCCTTGTTTCTAAGGTTAATGGCTTGCTGAATCCAGGGTCGGCCCCGGTTAATTCAGAGTGAGTTTCCTAAAAAATAATTAAACTGGTTTTGAGTTTACAACTGCTGCCATAAATCGGGTTGTGGCCGATTTATACAGAAAATACTACGGACGCAACGCCCGGGTCAGCAGCACGCGCAAGCCCCGCTGCACGGATATGCGCACCGGCTCTTCCGGCACAAACCCGGCCTGTTCCAATATATTTTTAAGCTCTTCCGGCGAAAAACCCAGCCAGCGGTCGCCATATTCACTGCGCATGGCTTCCAGATCATGCTTGTCAAAGTCCGTGACCACCAGCGTGCCGCCGGGGGCGAGGATGCGTCTGATTTCCTGCAAGGCCGCGTCCGGCTGCGATAAATGGTGCAAAACCATATTCAGGCAGGCAAACTGGGCTTCGCCGTCGGCCAGGGGCAGGTGGTCCAATTCGCCAATGCGCAGGGATACGGAATCGTCGTTATTAAAGCGGCGGCGGGCCATCTCGAGCATGCGCGGCGAACCGTCCACGCCGATGAGCTGGCGGGCCTTGTTTCGCAAACCGGCCAATACCGAGCCAGTGCCGCAGCCGAGGTCCACGGCGGTATCGCTGAGCGGCATCAGCTCAAGCACAGCCGCCGTGATATCAAAATCACCCATGATTTCCCGATTGATGCGGTCCCAGTCTCCGGCCAGGGAGTTGAACAGGTGGCGGGTGTCCATGTCCCGCTCTTCCAAAATGCGGCGGGCCAGGCGTTCATCACCGGCAAACGGCTCTGCCCCGGCATCGATGAGCGGCTGCAACGCTTGCCAGAGCCGGACCTCCTGGGTATCTTTGGCCAGGGCGTAAAATACCCACAGACCATCCCGGCGGGCGGAAAGCAGCCCGGATTCGGACAAAATTTTCAAATGCCGCGAGACCCGCGATTGGCCCATATCCAAAAGCGCGGTGAGCTCATTGACGTTAAGCTCAAACTTGCTCAGCACCTGAACGAGACGCAGGCGGGTCTCATCGGATAAAGCCTTGAAAGAAGTCAGTATTTGGGTAAAGATCATTGTGCGACCAAACTTATCAAGAAAACTTGATATGTCTTTATCTTGATAACTTGATACTGTCAACCAACGAGCATGACAAAAAAATACTACCGCCCCATAAAACGCCATTGCCCGGAGCCAATTGCCGCCGGAGAGGTGCTGCAAACCCTGCTGAACCGCTCGCGCAGCGGGCGCGAGGTGATGCTGGCCGAACTGTGGCGCCACTGGAACCAGGTTTTGGGTCCGAGCTTGTCCGGCCTGGCCCTGCCCCTGGGCCACCGCCAGGCCACCCTGCTGATTGCCGCCGAGGACAATCTGGTCATGCAGGAACTCAGTTTTCTCGCCCCGGAAATTCTGGACCGGGTCAATGCCTTTTTGGATGAACCCCTGTTTAATGAAGTGCGCTTCAGCCTGTTGGGCAAACAAAGACCGCTGAATGCCGGTTCGCAAACCGGTTTGCCCCGTGAGGCGCTGCCCGTCATCAGCACCCCCTCGCCGGAACACCTGGGAGCCTTGTGGGAAAGCATGACCCCGGACACGCCGCTCGGTCGCTGCTACCGGGCCTACGTCAAGCGTTTTGCCGCAAAAAAACGCGCCTGAACCAGGCCTAAGCCGTACTGGCTTTATTTCGGCAAGTATGGCATAAATAAGCCGTGCAGCGGCCTCTTTCCCTGGAGTAAAATATGGATTTTGCGACCCTTATCGGAATTGCCGGCGGTTTCGGGCTGGTCATCGCCGCTATCCTCATGGACGGCTCGGGCAGCATGTTCATCAATGTGCCCAGCTTCATGATCGTCATTGGCGGCACTCTGGCCTCCATTCTGGTCACTTTTCCCCTGGAGGAAGTACTCCAGGCCCTGAGCGGCGGCATGCGGGCCTTGGTCGGTAAAGACCCGGGCCACGAAAAAACCGTTGACACCATGGTCCGCCTGGCCGAACTCTCCCGCCGGGAAGGCCTCCTGGCCCTGGAAAACGTGCGCACGGAAAACCATGTGCTCAAAAAAGCCTGCCAGCTTATTTCCGACAATGCCGGACCCCAGGTAATCGAAACCGTGCTCTTTTTAGAAATCGAGGCCATGAAGCGCCGCCACAATATCCCCATTTCCGTGTTTCAGCGCCTGGGAGCCTACGCACCGGCCTTTGGCATGATCGGCACGCTTATCGGCCTGGTCCAGATGCTGGTCAATCTGCACGACCCCAAACTGCTGGGGCCGGGCATGGCCGTGGCCCTGCTGACCACTTTTTACGGCGCGCTGCTCGCCTATGTGGTGTTTATACCCCTGGCCGGCAAGCTCATGGCCCGCAGCAAGCAGGACGAATTGTCGCTGCTTATTGTTTTTGAAGGCGTGCGCTGCATTCTGGAAAACAACAACCCCCGGCTGGTTTACGACACTCTGTCTTCATTCATTGCCGTTAAAGAACGGCGCGTTCAATGACGGAATAGCCTATGCCGCTGAAACCGGATCAATACCGCTCTGACGAGGAGAATGACAACGGCAGCGCCGAGTGGATGACCACTTTTGCGGACATGAGCATGTTGCTGCTGACATTTTTCATTCTATTATTTGCCTTGTCATCCCTGGATACGCAGCGGTTCGGCGATTTTTCCGAAGCCATGCGCGAAAGCCTCGGCTCCGCAGGCGCTGCGCAGGGCGGCGGCCCGCCCCTGGCCTCGGATGCAGACGCCACCCTGGATGCCGTGCGCTTGCAGCGGGAGCTCATTGAGCGCCAGCAGCGGGTGTTTATGGCCCTGCGCACCGTCCTGAACCAAAAAAGCCTGGAAGGCAAGATCAGCGCCCTGTTTGATAACGGCATCATTACTTTGCGGGTGCCAAGCGACGTCATGTTCGACTCCGGGCAGGTGGAAATAAGACCGGAAGCCCTGCCGCTGCTGGACACTGTGCGCGATGTGCTGGTTAAGCAAAACGACCAATTTATAAATATTAAAGGTTTCACCGACGAGTTGCCCCCGGGGCCGGACAGCCGCTTCCGGGATAATTGGGAAATCTCCTCCTTGCGCGCGGTCAATGTTTTGAGGTATATGCTTGGGTCAGGTATTGAGGCTAAGCGAATGACGGCGACAGGACTGGCGGATATGTATCCGTTATTCCCAAACACAACCGATGAAAACCGCGCCATGAACAGACGGGTTGAGTTTGTTCTGGAGCAAAGGGTGGGTCAGTAACTTGGCTATACAAATGGATTTCGAATTCGCACCCGGTCAACAAAGCAAACGCCGCGTCTATCGTGTTTTGGCTCCGGGTCTGGCCGTTCAGTTTACCGGTCTGGGCAGCGTCTATTCAATTTTGGATCTCAGCGTCGGCGGCATGGCTATCCGCCTGCCCAATGTGCACGATTTCAATCTGGAACAGGAATATATCGCCACGTTCCAAATCAGGAACAAACTGGTCGCTCCCACGGTCACGGTCTGCTGTTTGCGCATCAATGATCCGGGGCGGGTGGCTGCCTTTGAATTCGTGGCCCTTAACGACAGTCAGGAAGCCATGCTGGACAAGCTGGTGCTGGCCCTGCAAAAACGTAATATTCAGCAGGACAAACCCGAGCAATTGGTGTAGCGGACAAGCCGGGGCGGCGTCAGCCTGAGAGGCAATACCGGCCTGCGGCTCATGCTGCGCATTTTCCTGTTTTGACACGGAAACCGGCCTGAGATAAAACACCGCAGTCAAACCAAACAGGGTGTGTCTGTATATCATCACTGATCTGAGGATTATTTGTGATTAATCATAAAGTACTGGTAGCCAACCGGGGCGAAATCGCTGTCCGGATAATTGAAGCCTGCCACAAGCTGGGCTTGGAATTTGTCTGTGTTTACACCGCTGAAGACTCCGCCTCCGGCCATGTGCGCCTGGCCCGCGAACTGGGCGGAGAAAACAGCCTGTTTCGGGTGTCCTCCTATCACGACGCCAATGAAATTCTGTCCGTAGCCGACCACAGCCAGGCCACGGCCATTCATCCCGGTTACGGCTTTTTTGCCGAAGATTACCGCTTTGCCCGGCGCATCACTCAGCGCGAACGCGGGCTTATCTTTCTTGGACCTTCCTGGCGGGTAATCCGCGAGCTGGGCGATAAAATCAATACCAAACGCCTGGCCCGCTCCTTGGGCGTACCCACGGTGCCCGGTTCCGACCGGCCCATTTACGACGAGATGGAAGCCGAGCATGTGGCCCAGAGCCTGTTTGACTTCCAGATTCAAAGCGGCCTCGACAACCCCACGGTTCTGGTCAAGGCCTCGGCCGGCGGCGGCGGCATGGGCATTGAGGAAGTGCACGGCCAGGCCCAGTTCCGCTCGGTTTACCGCCGCATCCGCAACTATGCCTTACGGCAGTTCAAAGACGACGGCGTGCTCATTGAGCAGCGCATCACCAATTTCAACCACCTGGAAGTGCAGATACTCTCCGACCGCAGCGGTAAAAACCCCGTGCATTTCGGCACCCGCAACTGCTCCATTCAGTCCACGGGCCTGCAAAAGCGCCTGGAAGTTGCCCCCGGGTTTGCGCCGTCCGAAATCGCCTACACTTTTGACGCCCAAAAGCTGCTGGACAATATCACCGAATATTCCCTGACCCTGGCCCGCAAAGTCGGCTACGACAGTGTGGGCACCTGGGAATGGATCGTCACCCGCGACGGGCGTCCCTTCCTGATGGAGGTAAACACCCGCATTCAGGTGGAAAACGGGGTTTCGGCCATGATCTCCCGCATCAAGGGCGAAAAAAATGTGGACCTCATTGCCGAACAAATCCGCACCGGCCTGGGCGATCCGCTAGGCTATACCCAGAGCGACATCAGCTTTGAGGGCGTGGGCATTGAATATCGCATAATTGCCGAAGATCCGGAGCATGGTTTTACGCCCTGGTCCGGGCGCATCGACAAGTTCGGCTGGAAAAAGGTCCGGGGCGACTGGTTGCGGGTGCATACCCAGGTGCCCACAGACGAACCCTACGACATCCCCACGGAATTTGACCCCAACCTGGCCTTGGGCATTGTCTGGGGCAAAGACTTGGAAGAAGCCAAGGAGCGCGGTTTGAAATTCCTGGAAGGCCTTACTCTGGAAGGCGCGGACGCCAGCGGCAATGCGCTGAAGTCCAATATTTCCTTCCTCAAGGACAAAACCCCGGACATCCTGGTTTTTTAATGCAGCAACCGAACTCACCTGTCCGGAGACACGGCGCTCGCGCCGCCACCGGCCAAGAGGACTAAATAATGGCTTTGGATTTGGAAAAACGGCATAGCCGCCTGCAAGAGCGGCTCACTTATATCCGGGAAATTTTTGACGGCAAGCATCAGGAAATGGTGGACATGCTGGATGTGCGGCTCAGCGATTATGCCGCCCAGCAGGGGGGCAAGCCGCTGTCCTCCCGCGCCGCCATGCTCGATACTCTGGAAGAGCTGTTCACTTTTATGGAACGTAAGCTCGACGCCGAGCTTACGCCCATGGACAAGGTGCGCATCGTCCGCCACCCGCAGCGCATCTGCCTGCGCGACATCCTGGAAAACGTCTACGACAACTATACGGAAATCGGCGGCGAGGAAGACAAGAGCATTGACCCGAGCATGCTCATTGCCCGGGCCTATATCACCCGCCGCCAGGGCAAGCATGTCTACAACCAGGCTGTGATGGTCATCGGTCAGGAAAAGGGGCACGGCGAAGAATTCCGCAACGGCGGCTCGGTAAAGCCCTGGGGCAATGCCAAGGCCCTGCAGTATATGAAGGTTGCAGAAACCGAAAATATCCCCATTCACAGCTACGTGTTCACGCCCGGGGCCTATCCCATTGAAGACTACCCCGGCGCGGCCCAGCAGATTGCCCGCAACCTTTACGAAATGGCCGATTTGCGCGTGCCCATTGTGGCCGTGTTTTCCGAGGGCGGCTCGGGCGGGGCCGAGGCCATTGCCCTGGCCGACACCCGGCTGATGCTCTCGCATGGATATTATTCGGTCATTTCCCCGGAAGGCGCTGCGGCCATTGAATCCCGCCTGCGCCACGGCCAGCGGGCCTCGCAGGAAACCATCGAGCGCTGCGCCAAACAATTCGGCATCACTGCCAAAGACAACCTGGAATTCGGCCTTATTGACCGCATCGTGCCCGAACCGGACCTGGGCGCCAGGCCGCACCACTATGATTTCTTCCAAACCCTGCGCCGGGAAGTGCTGCGGGCCACCGACGCCGTGGTTCTGGGCGTGCGCCCCTTTACCCCCCTGCGGCGCATGGTGGTCAAAAATGAGCAGGAAAAGCTGGAAGCCAGCTATGTAACCGATACTTTTGTAACCAAATGGGACCTGAGCAACCAGGCCAAGGATCGCCTGCTCGCCAAGCGGTATAAAAAATTCAGGGATTACTCCCAAGGCAAATGCATCGACCACCGCAGCAGTTTCCAGCGCACCCTGAGCAACCTGGAAGGCACCAGCATTGAGTTTTTCAATATCCTGCGCCATGATTTCTGGCGCAAACGCAAAAAACAGCTGGCCTTTGCCGTGGGCGAGGTGGATGCGGAAATCCGGGTAATTGTAAATAAAATCCTCAACCCCGCCAAAGACCTGTTCAACAAAATTCCGGTGCCCAAGCTTGAGCAGGGCAGCATGGAAGAAGACCTGACAGCCCTGTCTGAGTGGCGGGACGACGATTCCCGCGACTCGCAATGGCGCTATGTGCCCAACCGGGCCAAGGAAGACCGGGCCGTGACCTGCCCCAACGCGCGGCAGCTGGGCTGCGTGGATATGTGGGCGCCGGACCTGTTCGGCGATTTCGCCGGGGTCTGCTCCAACTGCGGGCATCATTTCCCCATGGAATATCACTGGGTGCTTAACAACGTTTTCGAGCCCGACTCCCTGGTGGAATTCAACCACGAGATCGAAGCGGCCACCCCACTCAATGTGGATGGCTTTGCGGTCAAGCTGGCCGAAGCCAAAAAGAAAACCGGGCTGGACAGCGGCTGCATCACCTTTGAAGCCAAAATCGGCGAGACCAAACTGATTGTGGCCACCCTGATCGGCAACTTCCGGG
>CAZNBK010000118.1:0-307 GCA_964571105.1 uncultured Desulfovibrionaceae bacterium | reverse complement strand
GGCAGGCCGTAGAGCGGGCCCAACGCAAACGTTATCCTTTCCTGGCCTATGTGCACGGCACTGCCGGCATCCGCATTCAGGAAGGCACCAACGGAGTCATTCAAATGCCGCGCTGCACCATGGCCGTGCGCCGCTACCTGGATGCCGGGGGCCTCTACCTGGTGCTGTACGACACCAATTCCTATGCCGGGCCTGTGGCTTCGTTCCTGGGCTGCTCGCCCTATCAGTTCGCGGTGCGCTCCTCCAACATCGGTTTTGCCGGGCCGGGCGTTATCAAAGAAACCACGGGCATGGACATCCCGCCTGA
>CAZNBK010000117.1:7520-7763 GCA_964571105.1 uncultured Desulfovibrionaceae bacterium | reverse complement strand
GGTCCGGCATGTCTTTACTCAAGGAATTGAATGCCGCGGTTTCGGCCTGGGCGTCTTTAATATAGGCGGCAACGCGCATAACCTCACCCCCGGACAGGAAGGTAACGTTGGGGAAAATACCGCGCGAATTCAACTTCATGCTGACAGCCTGGGCCATGTCCTCGCGCACGCCGACCCGGATATACACAGGGTAATTCAAGTTCTGTGCCATAGTCCAGAGCTTGGCCCGTTCTTCTTCATCCT
>CAZNBK010000117.1:0-7510 GCA_964571105.1 uncultured Desulfovibrionaceae bacterium | reverse complement strand
GAACAGTGCCGGACACGGAAATCTTGTCGCCCTCACTGCTGACCACTATGTGCTCAAGCCCCGCTTCCCTAACAGCCTGGCGCAATAAAATGGTTTGCTCCTCGGCTGAATCATTGCCTCCGCTCAAGGTCAAGCTCATGGCAAGCACGACCAGCAAGCAAGCCAGGGCCGCCGCCCAGACCCGCCAATATTTATTGCCTGGCAGCGAAGTTGTCGAATTTTCGCCAACTTTATTGTCACCCTGCTCTGCCACAAGCTGACCAGAGCCGCCACCGACCATGGCCGGATTGCCGGACAGGGCATTTCCAGGCGCGGGCGCGAGCTGCGCCTGCCCCGGCAGGTGGGGGATAATTTCTTCTTTGGCCGCGTGCGGACGGTTCCAGGACAAGCAGGTCAGCCCCAAAAACCAGGGCGTTGCCGGATTTATCTCCAGGCCGTCCGCAGGCAAGGGCTTATCGTCAAGCAACACCTCTCCGTCCAGCGGCGCCACCCGGACGCGCGGGTTATGCCCAGGCTCGGTCGGTTCAATTATCAATGAGGCATGCCGCGGAGCCATGGTGGAATCGCTGAGCACAATGTCGCAGGAAAAGTCGCTGCCTATGGTGTATGATCCTTGCGGCAGCATTACTTCAGCCCCTAAGTTGGGGCCGGAAAATGTCCGCAAAACTGCAATGACTTCCGCAGCGTCCATAGCTTATATTCCTATACTCGTGCCTTGTACCGGCGGCTGGGGCGTGAGCACGGGCGCAGGGGCAGGCGTAGGGGCGGGCGCGGGAACCGGGGCGGGAGTTTTCCGGCTACAGCCGCCGCGGACCGGCCTTGGTTCAGGTTCGCGGTAATTGTAGTCCGCCTGTCCGGGGGCCACAAGGAAAGAGCCCTCATCGGCCTGCTCCGGAACGGTCGGCAGCTCATCCAGCTTGATCACGCGCGGCGTTATCATGATCAGGCGCTCCATGCGCCTGGTCTTGGTGGAGGTGTCCTTGAACAGGTAACCCAGCAGAGGAATGTTCATGAGAATGGGGATGCCGCTGTCATTGTCCCTTACTTCCTCAAAATAATAGCCGCCGATGAGCAGGCTCTGCCCTTCGCCGATAATGGCCTGAGTGTTAATTTTTGTCTGCTTTACCGGAGGAATTTCGCCAATGGTCACGGTTTCATCGGTGTTCTGGTTATCCTGCACGGTCACGGCCAGTTTTATGCTGTCGGGCCTACCCTCGTGCCTGATGATATGCGGGGTAACCTTGAGCACCGTGCCCGCTTCAACCTTAAACAGGTCCACGGCCTGGTAACCTTCAATCTTAATATAATAGGTGCTGGTATTTTCAAGCGTGGCCTGAACGTTGTCCACGGTCAGCACCGACGGGCGGCCCAGCATCCGGGCTTCCCCCTGTTCTTCCAAAGCATGAATCCGGGCAATAAAATAATCCGAACCGTGCGAATAGATGGTGGACAGATTCAGGCCCGAGCCGGTCACTTCACCGGCAGGCGGATAGGGCACAAAGTTTGAACCGTCCGGGGAGAGACTGCCCGTGCCGCCCCAGTTGTTCCCTGACGAACCCACTCCCTGGTAGGAAACGCCCAGTTCACGGGTATAGTCCACATCAATATCCACAATGGCGGCATGGATTTCCACCAGCTCCACGGGCTGGTCAAGATCCGCAATGACTTGTTCGTAGTAGGGCATGCGGTATTCCGCATCGGTCACCAATACGGCGTTGACCCTGGGGTCGGCCATGACATTGACAAATACGCCGCCCACCTGTGCGCCGGCACTCAGTTGCGCCCTGGGCGCCGGTTGAATGTCGCCGCCTTGCGCAGCCATGCCGGTACCCAGCAGATTGTCCGCTGTGGCCGAACTCTGGGTTACGCGGGAAGAGGATGAGCTTTCTCCGGTAATCATGGAGCGTAAAATGGAGGCCACCCCCGGCACGGTAATGGTATTATCCATGCTGGTGATGGTGATATCGTCGGCCCAGGCGTATTTCAGAGGAAAAACGCGCATGGCCACATTGGAAATAAGCGTTTCTTCAAACGCGGCCACCGCGTCCCGCACTTCGTTAAGATAATTGGGCGGGCCGTAAACAATGATCATCTGCCCGCCGGGGGCAAGCTCAGCCGACAGCTCCGGCGAGAGCACGCCGGAGGAGCGCAGCGCGTCAAACAGCGCTTCCGGCTGCGTGGCCCTGGGGCTGATAAACATCCGGGTGCTTTGCGCCTCGGGGTAAAAATAAATGGTGTTGCCCAGGGTATACCAGGACACGCCAAAGGCGGCTCTCAGCCCGTCCAGAAATGTGCCCGGGGGCACAGCGTCAAACCGCCCGCTAAGCACGCCCTCCACACCCGGCACCACCACCGCGCGGTAGCCTTGAGTTTGGGCAAAGTCCAGCAAAACGGCCGGCAAGGGGTCTTGGTTGGCGTAGCGGCTGAACGGCTGCCGGAACTGCACGCTTCCGGGCGCAGCATCCGCATCAGGCACAACGCAAAAAAGCAGCAAAGCCAGGCAGGCTACACTGCAAATATAACTCAGACATTTTGTGACTGTGCGGTATCGCCCCAGGGGGGCATCGTCAAACGCATCCACAGTGCTTAGACGTTCTTTGTAGTATGGCTGCCCATGCATAATTTCAGTTACACCCGTGCAGAAAAGTTGAACTGTTAGATTTACTTAGGGACTAAAGCATATTTTTACAAAAGAAGAAAGTCTTTTATCCGGGCAACCGCGCAAATCCAGATCCCGTCCGGAAGCAGAACCCCGGCGCAGCCGGTAGTCCTGTTTCCGGACGGTGTTACTTAACCTCTGAACTCCAGGTCCATCTCGGTGATGCTGCTCTTCCCTTCCGGGGTGATCACCATCTTGATATGCGCGCCAAAGGGCCGGGTGTCTTCACCATTGGTCAGCTCCACTACCACATCGCCGCTGGGCAAGGATTTTACCGTGGAGTTGAAATAGCCGTGTTCGGATGTGCCCGTGCCGAAAAATACTTCGGAGAGCATGCGCAAATTGGCGGTGCTGGCCTGGGACAGCGACTGCATAACCCGCCTGAATTGCAGGTCCGAGCGGCACAGCGCCCGACAGGAACCCATGATTTTCCCAAAAATCGGGTTATCCGGTTTATTCTCCGTTTCCGGGATAGGCCGGTGCGCAACGGCAAAGCCGCTTCCGTCAGGCGATTCTATGGTCATCAGGGATGCAGTGCCGTCACGGTCCCTACCTCGGCGCGCAAAGTCGGTCACCAGCCCATAGGCGTTTTCCGGATCATAATTCAACAATGCGGACAGCTCGTAGATTCCGGCCTGCCGGATATCCTCAAGGCTAACGCGCCCCCCGGGTTGATAAGCATTATACAACGTCTGGAAAGGCAAACCTCTACCCAGGCAATACTGAACCATGCTCTCACAGCCAAAGGGCAGTTCCGGCACAACGGCGAGGACGCGCGGCATCAGCATTTCCGTGGCTTTTCGCAGCATGGCGGGGCCAAGGTTTCCCGCGTTTACGGAAGACGGGGCTTTCCCCCCGATCACGGTTTGCCAAATCTGGGCCGGGCTCAGCGGTCTGCCGCCATTGGCCTCAATAGCGGCCAAAAGTTCCCGGGAATTGGCCGCGACCATTTTCACTGCGCATTTCATCTCGTAGGGATCCGAAAATCCGGTGGTAATTCCTTCCATAAGGGGCACAAGTTGATTCCATTCTCCCCTGCTTAATTTGGGCGAAACCAGGCCCAGCGCATGAACTGCCGGCATATCGGCAAAGCTGGGGCCGCCATTTGAGTCTACGGCGGTCAGTATGTACGGTGGAACTGCAGTTATGCCCATACGCTGCTGCCCGTAATAGAACGGGTCGTCTTCCGCCACCGCGCCCACCTCCGGGCCGAGAATCATACGCAGGTTATTCATGGCGCTCACAGCGCCCAGAACCGTGTTCTTTTTCACGCCTCTGTCAGCCAAGACCGCTCTTCGTTCCTCGCACAAATCAGCCACTGCGGTCAGACCGCGGCCCACAGCAATGCCTTCCTCGCCGGACACGGCCTCAAAGATGTTCAACTTCTCTGCCGGGGTAAGATCCAGGGTGCCGAGCGCCAGACGTAAAGCTGCGCCGTATGCGCCGTAAACTTCATCTGCGACCTTGCCTTCAGCCTTGAAACCGCCGATCAGCTTCATGTTCGTTGCGCTGATTTTCATTACCAGAGGGGCTATATCCTTTGCCTCCATTCCTGGCGTCTTCAAGTGATCCAGGGGGGTACGAACGGCCCGGGCTTCTGTCACCATTGCCTTTATCAGCGCGGGGTCGCGCAGGGGCGTGTTGGGGATGATTTGCATTAGCAGCTGTTTTTCTTGCGGGCTGACCACAAACTGCCCGGGTTGCTCCGGATCCGCCACTGTGGGCAGATCGCGAATAAATTCCAGGGTAGGTTTCAAGGCCTGTAAATGCTCGCGAATGACCTGCTCGGACACTTCTCTGGCCTGGGCCGGAGTCAGGCGTTGCGCGTCTTTGCCCCTGACCGCGCGTTCAATGTCCGAGCCCAGAGTCGCCGGATCAAGGGTGCGTGTGTCCAGGCCCTCTATGCCCAATTCTCCGGCAATCACAGCCGAACGGGTGCGCAAAAGCTCGGTGACTTCAGGGTTGCTCCCATTGCCGGTAAAAGCGTCGGCTTCGGCTTCGGCCAGGGCATGGGTTTCCATATAGCCGACAGAGCCGATCTTTACCCCGAGGGTCAGGGCGAAATCGCGCACGGATTGATGCATGGTCCGCTCCGGCAAAACTGTGTTGCCAGGCCCGAATTCCATGCCCATTATAAATTTCTCCGGATCAGAATCAAAACCCAGCTCAGCCTTCTGCTCGTCATCAAGCATTTGATACACAGCCTTGCCCAGCTCGCGCACCGCACCCTGGGCGTGCGTTGCCGCATCTGCGGCTGTTCCCACATCAACCGCTTTAATGTCATTGCCCAGCAGCCCGGCTGTCAGCGTTTTCAGGCCGGTGCCGACAATAACCAACTTGTCCCTGACAAACTCGCCCAGGCTTTCGAGCCCTTCGGCGTCATCCCCGCGCATGGCCAGGACAACGCTCAGGCTATTGGTAAAAAATGTCGCAGCTTCCGACGCGCCGAACTCGCCTTCCACCGCAAAACGGCAAGAGTAGATACTGTCAAGATGATCGACAATCTTGGTCAGCATATCCAAATCCGGGGCCGCGTCGGGCTCAAGCATCGTCTCCAGCAGGGCCTGACCGCTCAAGAGCGCGTTGAGCATTTCACCGATACTCTGTTCCGTAAGCGGTTTGTCCAGCTTGCCCAATATCGGGGAATCCACGTCTGTCTTACCGGCCATGGCCAGAAATTCCCGGATGGTCTCATTTTTATCCACCAGGAATACTGCGGCGGTTTGATCAATAGTTTCTTGGATGTCCTCGCGGGACGGAATGGCCGGGGGAGGAAAACTCTCGGTCAAAGCCTGCTGGGCACGGGCGATAAATTCAGGATTATGGGCCAGCGATTTGCCCACCTGGGCGGGAAAGCCGTTATCCTCGGCTAACTTGGTGAAAATTATTTCTGAATCCTCTTTGATGCAGAACTTGCCGATCGCGTCCGTCAGCAGTTGAGGAGTGCGCAAGTCGCACTGTTCGGCCTTGCAGGACTTCAAAAATCTACCCGCTTCCGCATCGGTAATGGCCCCGCTGCGCACGGCTTCCATGGTGCCGTTGAATAGAGAAATTCCTGAGGGTTCGCGGCCTTTGACCATATCAGTGAAAAAGCTGGGAAATGCGTGGACGTCCACAATAAGCTTATCGATAACATTTATCGCCTCGCCCAGGCCCTCCCGGAAGGCCGCTTCCATGCCCTCTTTGGTCAAGTCGCCCAAATCACCGGCAAAAGCGTGGTCCAGGGCTGCGCTCCAGGCGCTGCTGGCCTTAAGTGTTGCCAGGGTCGCCGCAATAAACTTGTCCGGCACCCCGGCCTCACGCAAGGCCGCCATGCCCTGGCGATCGCTATCCTGCTCAGCAAAAAAACTTTTCAGCGCGTCTTTGATCTCATCCGGAGAGTTTAGAGTCAGGCCCTTGCCCACACAAAACCAGGCGAAACCGGTGGCATCCAGTTCGCCAAGCTGCGTCCCGGCCAACTCATGCCCCACGTCCTGGGCGTGGTTCAGGTCCAGCATCTGCTGCACTGTCTGCACGTCCTTGGCGGTCAGGGGAGTGCCTGCGGCCTGTTTGTCGCGGAAAAAAGTCGCCACCTGCTCGCTTTCCAATTGGGCAGCATAGGTAGGATCATTGGCTATGGCTTGCCGGAACGCCTGCAAGGAGGCCTGGTTTTCCTGAGTTTTGGCGCTTGAGGAAAACATGCGTTTGAAAAAGCCAAGCCCGCTGCGCTCGGAAATGCTGCCATCTTCCCGGATATGAATTTGCTGGTCGCCATGTCCACCAGCGCCAACAGTGTTGGCATGCTGCAACAAATTTGTCAGTTGTATAGCCATATTTTTGCTCCTTGCAGAATAACTATTGTCTGCGCCGCCTTGTCTTGCGGGAACTTTACCTGAAAAAGCCTCGCGCGGCTGCCCTCAACTATGCAACGGGCGTGCCCACGGCGGGAAGAACTGTAGCCCTTGCCTTTCGTGACCTTGTTAGCGCAGTTTAACTTTGAAATATTGCGAAGCTCGAATATCCAGCGCTGTCATTGGAGCCAAAAGGCAAAGTCTAAACCCGGATCATCTGCGCCATGTTCATAAGCGCCGTGTCGTCCTCGGATGTGGCGGCAACGTCTGCGGTTGTATCCCGCCTGGACCTGTCCTCAGCTTCGGCATTGAGCGCATCCAGCTGTTTGGCCCAGCTTTCCGCCGCCAGCATGATATTATCCACGGCATTTATAAATTCGTCGCTTTCCAGTTGGTTCAGGCTTAGAATCAGATTGAGTCCGACATTTTCAGTGCTGGGGTCATAACTGAGAGCCGCGCCCCGCGTTTCGGCCAGAAACAGATTGCCGCCCATGAGCGAAGCCAGCACTTCGTTCCTTCTGAACAGTGTCGGGCGTCCCACTTCAATATAAAACAGCATGCTGTTGCTGTTTTCCAACACTTGCACAAGCAGGCGATGCTTGCCCAGCAGGGCTGTAAACGACCCGCCCGGAGGCACCTCCAGAGGAATTCCGATTTTCTGCGCCAAGGCCTTTATATATGGCTCGAGTTTGTTCATGACTGATCCTCCTAAGTTTTTCGCAGGCGGGGAAACCGGCTGCCTGTCTCCCACTCGGGTAGTTGTTGAATTAATTACGCTCACCGCGGTTCCGCCTTGAAAGCCAGCATGGTGATGTCGTCAGATTGGGGGGCATTGCCTCTGAAGGCAAGCAGCGCAGCATATACTTTACCAAGAAGATCGCGTGGAGCAGCTGTGCAATGCTCGGCAACCATCTCCCGCATAACTTCCTCGCCAAAAAACGTGCTTTGCTCGCTAAGGGCTTCGGTTACTCCGTCAGTGTATAAAAAACAAACTTCGCCCGGAGCGATCCGCTCGGTGAGC
>CAZNBK010000116.1:0-7805 GCA_964571105.1 uncultured Desulfovibrionaceae bacterium | reverse complement strand
AAGTTATATAGCGGAAAACGTTGAATCCGGAGATGTCGGTACTCAGCCAGGTAAACAGATGATACAGCATTATTGTTCTCCGGTCAGATCTTGCTTGAAGACTTCCACCATTGTTTCCAACTTGTTTACACGCGAACCCTTGAACAAAATCACTCCTTTCCGGAGGTCAAGCGCCCTGAATTGCTCTTTGAACGTCTCGGGCGTGCTCAACGGAATAACTTCACCGGGCCAGTCTTCCAGGGACAAGCCGTCGCGGATTTGCGCTTCGGCCATTTGCCGACCCAGCTCGCGGTGGTACTCACCGGCGGCCTCGCCCAATTCGCCCATCTCGCCCATGACCAAAACCAAAGGCATCCCGGCGCTCAATTCCGCCACTGCCGACAATGTCCGTTCGCAGGATAACGGGTTGGCGTTGTAGCTGTCGTCAACCACTGTCCAGGCTCCGGCCTTGGAGCGGCTGAAGCGTTGGGCCGGAAGCTTCGCCGAAGCCAGACCGGCGGCGATCTGCTCGCTGTCCGGGTCAAGGCTATGCGCTACAGCGGCCACAGCAATGACGTTTTCCGCCCCCACTTCGCCGAGCAGCGGGGCTTTGACTTGCAACAGCTTGTCTTCAAAGCGCAGGCGATAGCAGCCCAGGCCGTCGTCGGGGTCCTGCCCCATATAGCCGCCGCTGTAGGGCACTTCCCGCCCCTGTGCGGTAAACAGAATGAGATCTGAGCAATTTCTGCGGGCTTCGTTGACCAGGTCGGGATAATCGGCATTAACCATACACTTGCCGCCCGGCGACAAAAACCGGAGCAACTGCGCCTTATAATGCGCAACGCCTTTGTCGCCCAAACCGGACAAATGCGCCGGGCCGACATTGATGACCAGGGCAATATCCGGGTGGAGTATTTCGCCAAGGTCTGCCATGTCTTCCGGCTGGCTGATGCCCACTTCCATAACCCAAAACTTTTCTTTGCCCGTGGCGGACAGCATGGACATGGGCAGGCCGATCTGATTATTGAAATTCATGGGATTGCAGGCCACATCCCCCACCTGGCGCAGCACGTTGGACAGCAGCTCCTTTACCGTGGTTTTGCCAGCCGACCCGGTCACTGCCACTACTTTGGCCTGGCTCTGCTCGCGCCAGTGCCGGGCCAGGCGGCCCAACGCCGGAATGGCGGCAGGCACATGCAGCACGGGCACTGGTTTTCCGTCAGGCCCAGGCAATTCGGTTTCCGGAATCTTGTCCGCCTCGGCCACCACCGCCGCTGCTCCGGCCAGCGCCACGCTGCGGGCGTAGTCATGCCCGTCAAATTGGGCGCCCGGAATACAGAAAAACAAATCGCCTGCGGCCACCTTCCGGGAGTCGATGCAGACATTGTTTATCTCAAGCTGACCGAATTCCGGCCTGCTCAAGTTTGCATACAGGACAAAGGCGATTTGATTCAGCGGCAAACGCATTGGAGCACCTCCCTGATCACGGCCTGATCGCTGAAAGGATATTTGGTCTTGCCCACTATTTGATAATCCTCATGTCCTTTACCGGCCACCAACAGGGCGTCGCCGGGTTTTAGCAAGCCAACGGCCAGGGCAATCGCTTTGCGCCGGTCGATCTCTTCCACCACTTTCGGGCAGGCAGCCAGACCGGGGCGCACATCGTCAAGAATGCCCTGGGGGTCTTCAGTGCGGGGGTTGTCTGAAGTAAGCACGGCAATGTCGGAATACTTGGCGACCGCTTCGCCCATGCGCGGGCGCTTGCTGCGGTCGCGGTCGCCGCCGCAGCCGAATACAGTGATCAAGCGCTTGAACCCCGCCTCTTTCAAGGTAGACTGCACGTTGAGCAGCGCATCCGGGGTGTGGGCGTAATCCACAAAAATATCCAGGCCCTGGGCGTTGGCAATCCGCTCCAGACGGCCAGGCACGCCGTTAAAATCTTCCAGGGCTTTGAACTGCGCGGCTGTATACCCCAAAGACAGCGCCAGAGCCTGCACCGCCAGCAAGTTTGAGGCATTGAACGCCCCCACCAGCTTGGAGTTAAGCTCCCAGGTTTCCTGTTTATACTTCATGCGCAGCTTAATGCCCTGCGGCGACAAGGATAAAAGCTCACCATGCAAAAACGGGCGGCGTCCCTGTCCGGGCGTTAGCCCGAAACCCAGCGCTTTTTTATGCCTGTCGAGCAAAAGGCGGCCATATGGGCAGTCCGCATTGATAGCTGCGGCTTGCCGCCGGGCATACGGCGCGCAGAAAAGCTTGGCCTTGCTCGCAAAATAATCGTCCATATTCTGGTGATAATCCAGATGATCCTGGGTGAGATTGGTAAAAATTGCTCCGCTGTATGGGATACCGGCCACACGCTTTTGATCCAGGGCGTGCGAGGACACTTCCATGACTGCAATGCCCACACTGGCTTCGCGCATCAGGGCCAAGTTGCGGTGCAGGGTCAGGCAATCAGGTGTGGTCAGGGGCGCGGGTTCTTCATGCCCCGGCCAGCGATAATTGATGGTGCCCATAACTCCGGGCCGCAAGCCCATGGAGGCGAAAAAATATTCCAACAGATAGGTGATGGTGGTTTTGCCGTTGGTGCCGGTAATCCCGATGACCGGAAAACCGAGCAGTGTGGTGTGATAACGGGCTCTGGCCAGACGACCGAGAAATTCACGCACATCAAGCGTGGGCACCACCCGGGCGCGGTCCTCCAGGCGGGCGGCCAGCTCGGGGCTACAGACCACGGCTTTGGCCCCGTTGTCCAGGGCCTGCTCTACATATTGCTCGCCGCCGGGCAAGACCACGAAAACATCGCCGGGCTCCACCCGGTCGGAATGCGTCCTGAGTCCGGCCCTGCCTTCGCGCAGAGCGCGCAAGACGGCAGCGGGAGTGTATTTAGCCATTATTCATTACCTTTGTTGTTTCAACGCCTGAGCACACTTTTAATCCGTGAGCCAGAGCACGCACTTTGCCTCGGCATTGGCAGCCAGGGGGGTGCCTGCCTCCGGCTCCTGCTTAGCCACGGTCCGGCCTTCGCCCTTGACCACCGGCATAATGCCCTGGCTGAGAAACGCTTCCACAGCCCGGCGCACTGACTTGCCGACCACATTGGGAGTAATGCCGGGCGCGGTCTGGTCGATTTCCGCGTTTCTGGTTTCTTTGGGCATGGGCAGCAACCGGTCCAGCACCTCGGAAGTTTCGGTCTTGCCGTTATGCTCCTTGGCGGCCAGGGCCACCTGCGTGCCTTCGGAAATCACATCCTGCTCGTTTTCCGCCAACTCCAACTTTTCCTCGGGCAGCTCGCCGCGATAGGCCAGGGTATGGGTAATCACCTGCCGGAACACCGGCGCGGCAACCACGCCGCCGTATACGTTTTTGCGCGGCTCGTCCACCATGACCAGCACCAGGTAGCGGGGGTCGTTCAACGGCTCAATGCCTACGAAAGAAGCCATGCGGGCTTCACCGTAGGACTTGCCCTCGGCCTTCTGGGCCGTGCCGGTTTTGCCGCCCACCACAATACCCGGAATGCTGATCCGGGCGCGTTGGCCGGTGCCGTCTTCTTCGACCACTTCGCGGAGCATGGACAAAACCGCTGCCGCCGCCTCGGGCTTAAATATTTGTTCTTCCTCAACCCCGACCGATTCGGTATCCCATTCAGACAGAACCAATTTCAGGGGGCGGTTTACCCCGCCTGCGGCCAAGGTCAAATAGGCCTGCGCCATTTGAACCCCGGTGGCGGAAAAACTCTGCCCAAAAGAGGCGTTAATGAGGTCGGTTTCCGACCACTGCTTGGGATTGCGCAGAATGCCCAAGCTTTCACCGGGCACCGGCAGGCCGGTCTTTTGCCCGAACCCCAGGTTGTTCAGGTAGGCATAGTATTTATCCGTGCCCAGTTCCAAACCGATTTTGGCCGCGCCGATGTTACTGGAATAAGACAGAATCTTGTTTATCGGCAAATTCTCATGGCTGCGGGTGTCGCGAATGGTGGTTTTGTTGTGCTTCCAAATGCCTTTTTCACAATAAAACACCGTATCCGGCGCTATTACGTTTTCCGACAAAGCCGCTGCCACCAAAAACGGTTTGGTGGTCGAGCCCTGCTCCAGGGCATCCATGGCCAGACGGCTGCGCCACATGGACGGCTGATAATCGCGGTAGGCATTGGGGTTGAAGAACGGATACTCGGCCCAGGCCAGAATTTCTCCGGTGGGCACGTCAATGACCAGGCAACCGCCCCACTTGCCCCCAAAATTAACCACTGCCTTGGCCAGGGCGTCTTCGGCGAAATACTGTATTTGCGTATCCAGGGTCAGGCGCACATTGCGACCGGTGAGTTCATCCTCGGCGTTTAAGCCTTCCAGGTATAAACGCCGGCCTGCCGCGTCACGCTGCAGGGTCATGCTGCCGCTGCGACCGCTCAAAACAGAGTCGAACGAGCGCTCCAGACCTTCCAGACCTTTGTCGTCCATACCCACAAAACCGAGCAATTGCCCGGCCAGCTGCTTGTAGGGGTATGCCCGCTCATATTCCGTGGTCAGATACACGCCGGGCAGTTTCAGACTCGCAATTTCCTGGGCCGCCGCGTCCGGCACTTTGCGGGCCATCCAGACAAAGCCTTTATCGCTCTGCATGCGCCGGGCCACCTGATTGCGTTGCAGGCCAAGCACTTCGGCCAGCACCGTGGCCGTACCCTCGGCATCGGTAATTTCCCGCGGATTAATGTAAACTGAGCTCACTTCCACGCTGCGGGCCAAAACTTTGCCGTTGCGGTCGAGAATTTCGCCGCGCTGCCCGGTAATGGTTTCCGAGGCCAGATGCTGGCGGTCGGCCATGGCCGAAAGCATTTCGCTTTCATGGATTTGCAGAAACCAGGCCCTGCCCCACAGGCCGGTCCAAACCAGCAGAAAAACCATGCCCACCAGAACCAGACGGGCCCGACTCCAATCACGCCCGGCGTCACTGCCGCCTCTGTCCGCACGCACCTTGGCTTTGGGCGCAACCCGTTGCACCCGCTCGCCGGACCACCGATTACCGGCGGCCTTGACCTTGCGGGAACGGTAGTTGTCCGGGTATGCCCGGTGTTCGTTATTCCGGTTTGTCCTGCGTGAAAACATCACTGCCCTCGAGATATCTGAGCTGCCCCGGCACGGCCAGGCGCATGCCCATTTTTTCAGCTTCCGCGCTCAGGCGGTATGGAGACAGCAAATTGTCCCGTTCCACTTCCAGCTTGGCGTGGTGCGACTCCAGCTTGCCCACGGCTGATTTCATTTCTTTGAGTTTGTAAGCGATATTGGCGCGTTCCACATTTATCCAGACCGTGCCCAGGCACAGGCAAAGCGTCATGAACACGGAAATGCCCACAACCAGATTCCGAATGCTTTTACCGCCTGTTTTTGCTGAATCGCTCACAACCAAAACCGCCAATTTAAATCCGTTCGGCCACGCGCAGCTTGGCGCTGCCGGACCTGGGGTTATTCCTGATTTCTTCCGCCGCCGCTGTAAGCGGTTTGCGGGTCAGGATACGGTAAACCGCCTCATGGCCGCAGGTGCAACTGAGAACATGAGGCGGACACAAACAAGCGCTGGCGCCTTCTTTAAAGGCCTGTTTAACCAACCGGTCTTCCAGCGAATGAAAAGTCAGCACGGCCACGCGTCCTCCCGGTTTAAGACGCTGTGCTATTTTTGCCAGAAATGCCTTCAACTCGCCCAACTCATCGTTCACAGCCATGCGCAAAGCCTGAAAAGTGCGGGTGGCCGGATGATTGCGCGCGGTTGCCCGCCATTTGGCCGGATAGGCAAACTCCACAATATGAGCCAGCTGCCCCGTTCCGCTGATGGGGGCGGCCTGTCTTGCGTTAACAATGGCTGCGGCTATGCGCCCGGCCATGGGCTCCTCGCCCAGTTCTTTAATTATCTTCTGCAATTCATCCGTGCTTGCCTTGTTAACCAAATCCATTGCCGACTGTTGGCCGGGGCTTGCGTCCATACGCATATCCAGCGGGCCGTCGTGTAAAAAACTGAATCCCCGCTCGCTTTTATCCAATTGCAGGGAAGAAACTCCTATGTCGATGAGCGCGCCGTCCAGCTTTTCCCAGCCCAGTTCATCAAGATACTCGGCAAAGCGGGAATACAGCCCCTGCCGCAAAACCACTTTATCCGCCCACGGCGACAAACGCTCACGGGCCATTTCCAGGGCTTGCGCGTCGCGGTCTATGCCCAGCAGCTTCGCCTCTCCGCCTGCTTTTTCCAGGATGGCCAGGCTATGCCCGCCCAGGCCCAGGGTGCCGTCCAGATAAACGCCGCCTGCCGTGGGAGCGAGATATTCCAAAACCTCATTCAAAAGCACCGGCACGTGGGCGTACATGTAATCCTCTCAGTTAAAGGCGGGCCTGGCCTTGGCGCGTCTGCCGGAGCAGTGGCGCGTTAAGCCTGCCGTTTGACGGCGGAAATAGCCCTGCCGGAGGCAGTTTCTCGGTCGCTGCGCGACTATATTTGCACCGCCGGAGCAGTTTGCCGACATTGGCGGTTAAAATGCCCTAAATGGGAAAATCTATGCCGCTCTCTGCCAGTTCGTCGGCCAAGTCGTCAAAATTTTGCCCGATGATGGCGGCAAAACGCTCTTTATCCCAGAGCTCAAACTTGCGCCCCTGCCCAACCAGCACGGCTTCGCGGCGAATACCGGCATAGGCCAGATGGGCCTTGGACAAAAGGACACGTCCCTGGGCATCCGCGCTCAGCTCCTCGGCGCCGCCCAAAACCAGCCGCTTGAAATCGCGCACCTTGCGGGAAGTAGTCCGCAAGCGGGCAAGCTTTTCTTCAAATTCTTCCCAGTCGGGCAGCGGATAGCCCACCAGGCAATTATCGTAAGTGGTCAGCACAAACGCGCCGGATTTACTGCGCAAATCCAGAAGCTCCCGAAAATCCGGGGGAAGCATGAGCCGTCCTTTTACATCCACGGCCCGGGGGGTGCTGCCTCTAAATAACATCATATTTTCCACTTTTTACCACTGTTTACCACTCTATTCCATGGGAGCTTGAAAGTGTCAAGTATTGTATGCAATTTTAATCTTGATTTTTTCTAGAGATCCCAAGCTTTTTTGTCCGGTTGCCAATCTGGCTGCGCCTCGGCCCGCCGCACAGGCGAACAGATGCTTCCCGGCCCGCAAGAGGTACGGGGAAGCGGGGATAGACTTTGTCGCTCAAGGTGCTATACTGATTCGAGTGTTTTACGTGGCGCCTCATCACCGCAACTGGCACAGCCCGCAAAATTTTCAGGCGCGTTCAATGTTGCTTGCGGGCCCGGCAACCCCAACCAAGCAGGTGAGCTTATGAATACCAAGATCATCGCCACCATCGGCCCGGCCTCGTCATCACGGCAGAAGCTCGGTGAATTGATCGCTGCCGGAGTCAGGATTTTTCGCCTCAACTTTTCCCACGGCGATGCCTCACAATTCATCGATATCATTAAAAATATCCGGGAACTGGAGCACGAGTGCGGCACACCGGTGACCATCATGCAGGATCTTTCCGGCCCCAAAATTCGCATTGGCGTGCTGGAAAACGACAGTCTCAGCGTGCTGGCGGGCGACAGGGCGCGCCTTGGCCTTAGCGAAGAAATGGCGCATTCCGCCGCAGAAACCAACCTGCCCTTTATTCCCTTTGACCACCAAGCCGTGCTGGACAGCCTTGAGGAAGGCGACCGCGTGGTCATGGCTGACGGCGCGCTGGTCTTCACGGTCTCGGCCAAACTTTCCGACAGTCTTTTCGAACTTACTGCCCAAAACCAGGGCATTATCACCTCGCGCAAGGGTCTGGCCCTGCCCGGCAAGGCCATCAAA
>CAZNBK010000115.1:0-7897 GCA_964571105.1 uncultured Desulfovibrionaceae bacterium | reverse complement strand
TTCCCTTATAGATGCGCAAAATCCAAGGCGATTTTGCGAAAGGCACGCGCTGTTCAGGCCGCAATTAAAACATTTCTTAAAAGCCCCCAAGCCAACCGGGCTGCACCGCATTTTATTGCGTGCGGTGCATGGTATAGCACAAATAATTTAAATATTAAAATGCGCTAAAAATTATATTGGTCCACATTGGCCCGGGTAAATTCAAGACGTTGCGGCAGTAGTACAACTCCGCTGTCTTCCGCCGTGTAAGCCCCGGGCTCCAGCACCGTATTGGGCATTACTTCCACAGTGCCGATATCCGGCACATCCACCCTGTCACCCACGCGCAGGCGGTGCCCGGAAACCAGATAAAAAGCGAGATAACAGCCCAGAGCGCCCTGCGTGCGGCAGTCCCACAAGCCCCAGCGCTCCACAATGCCGTTTTTGCAGTATTCCCGCATGGGATTGGGCGAGGCAAAGCCGGTAATAGTAACATCCGCAGCGGTCCGCCCCAGGGATTGGGCGGCTTCGGCCTGCCCAGGCAAAGACGTGGAGTCATTACAGATTATGAGATCAATGTCCGGGTGTTCAGTTAAAATCTGTTTGCCCACGGCCACGGCTTTGACCGGATCTTGCTCGCTGTAGTAATTTTCCGGGGCTACATTTTTCCATTTGGGATAATTGGAGCGAATATAGGCTTCGCCCGCCACCTGCCATGAGTTTTGATCGGTCACGCTGGCCTGGGAATAATGCCAGACGTAGGCTACTTCATCGCGGCTGGGGTTGATGCCGCGGGCGGCCAGGCTTTTCGCGCCCATTTCAACCAGCATCCGTCCCAATTGTTCCGGAGTTCCCTGCGAGACCATGATGGAGCGCGCATCGCCGGAAACATCGGAATCCCAGGTGACGACCTTGATCCCCGCCTGCATGGCCTGCTTCAACGCCTCGTCCAGCTTGGTCGCGTCCAGGGATGAGATGCAGATGGCGGCAACCTTGTTTTCAATGGCATCGTCAATAATTTTGAGCTGGTTGGAAACTTCGGCCTGAGGGCTGCCCACATAATCCACAGTGAACCCATGCTTGGCGGCAAACTCTTGCACGCCCTCGTTGGCGGACTCAAAAAACGCATTGCCCGTCACTTTGGGCACAAAAATTATGGTTGCAGCGTCTTTGCTTTCGGGGTCAGAGCCGGGCGCTGTGCTGTTGTCGCATCCGAAAGAAAAAACAGCCAGCAGGCAAACCAGAAAAAAAGAACTTATCTTATTGTTCATTGTCCACACTCGTATTCCCTTAAACGATTTCGGGCCGGTGTAAAACTGCCCACGGTGGTAAAGCCGGAACCTGTTTTGTCTATATCACAACTGTTAACCAAATCCGCAGATTTCGCAACCTTAGAGTATTTTACGTTTAAGTTTGTCCCCTACGGCGGGAGTAAATCTCGCCTAACTGGCCGTGTCGTCGCTTAAGGCTCATACGCGGACGCTGCAAAGCGGGACAAAGCCCTGCCAGAGCACTTCGCGGAATAGACAATTGAAAGACATTATTTAATCAACTTTCAAGCTGCTTAGGCAGCGGCTTCTAATCCGGCAGCGCCTGACCGCTATACCGGCAAATTTTGGCGATTACGTTTTTCTCCTCAATGGGCTTGGCCAGGTGATCATCCATACCGCAAGCCAAGCACTTCTCGACATCTTCCTTGAATACGTTGGCGGTCATGGCAATGATCGGCACCTTAGCCGCCTTGGGAATACCAAGATTGCGAATGGCCCGTGTCGCCTCGTAGCCGTCCATTTCCGGCATCTGCACGTCCATGATGATCAAGTCATAAGCCTCGGGATCGGCCTGAAATTTATCCAGGGCCTCTCGCCCGTTTTCAGCCATGACGATATTGACCTTGGTGGGTTCGAGCAGGGCCTTGAAGATTTCGCGGTTAATTTCCACATCCTCAGCCAAGAGCAGGGTGATGCCGGACAGATCAGGCATTTCTCGCAAGTCCGTAGGCTCAGCGGCCTGCATGGGGCCGCCCAGCACCTGACTGATGGTTTCCAAAACTGTGGACGGAAACAGAGGCTTGGTCACAAAATGCGTAATGCCCATGGCCCGGGCCGCATTGTCAATGGCATGCCATTTCAGAAACGAAGACATAATTACAATGGCGTTCCCGCTCATCCCCTGGCGCAGCTTTTCAGCCAGGCCGAGGCCGTCGCCTCCGGGCAAGTCATAATCAATAAATATCAGATTATAGGGCGCGTTTGCTTTTTGCGCGGCTTCCAGCAGGGACACCACCGCGTCGGCATCGTTGACCGCATCAGCGGCCATGCCCCAGCGCCCGGCCAGGTCGGTGAGCCGCGCTGCGGTGTCTTCATCTTTATCGGCGATCAGCAATTTGACTTTGGACGGATCCAGACCGAGAGCCGTGACCGAACTTTCCTTGCCCGGCACATTGGCCAGCTCCACATCCACAATAAATGCAGAACCCTGGCCGGGTGTGGATTCCACCTGGATGCTGCCGTTCATTTTTTCCGCAATGCTTTTGGATATGGCCAGCCCGAGACCGGTACCCCCAAAACGGCGGGTGATACTACTGTCGGCCTGTTCAAAAGCATTAAACAGCTTGCCGGTTTGCTCGGCGCTCATGCCGATGCCGGTGTCGGACACGACAAAGCGCAGCGTGGTTCCGGTGCTCCCTTGTTGCAGCGCGTGCACTTTTAAGTTGATCTTGCCGCCCTTGGCCGTAAATTTGACCGCGTTGGACATCAGGTTGGTGATAATCTGGGAAAGGCGCAATTCATCGCCCATATAGCGCCGCGGCATGTCCGGGTCCAGGTCCACGCTGAACTCGATTCCCTTTTCTTCCACCCGCTCGATGATCAGGTTGCAGATTTTCTTGAGCATATCCTCAATGTTCAAAGG
Source organism: uncultured Desulfovibrionaceae bacterium (assembly GCA_964571105.1). Lineage (GTDB taxonomy): Bacteria > Desulfobacterota > Desulfovibrionia > Desulfovibrionales > Desulfovibrionaceae > JAVBRZ01. The sequence continues at coordinate 5,005 of CAZNBK010000115.1, read as the reverse complement.
TTCATGGCTCAACTCAAACTTGCCGGCCTCGATTTTGGACATATCCAAAACGTCGTTGATAAGCCCGAGCAAATGCTGCGAGGAGGCGCTGATCATGGACAGGCAGTATTTCAGACGGCTCACGTCATCCGTGGTTTCCGCGATTTTGCCCATGCCGATAATCGCGTTCATGGGCGTGCGCATTTCATGGCTCATGCGGGATAAAAAATCACTCTTGGCTTTGTTGGCCTGTTCGGCGACCTCAAGGGAGCGCAGCTTCTGCTCGGCCTCCTTGAGGTTGGAAATATCCGTAAAACTCTCCAACAAGGCCAGACGGCCTCGATATTGGATTTTGGCCACGGATTTGATGATGGGAATGGTAGTGCCGTCGGATTTGACGAAAACCCGCTCCGAGCGGTCCACCACCTGCCCTTTGTCCATAATCGGGCAGGAATTGTGCTCGGCTGGGCAGATAAATTTATGGCAGCGCTTGCCGATTATTTTGGAGACATCGTCCCCGAACATACGCGCAGCCACCGGGTTAACAGCCAGAATTTCACGGGTTTCCGCATCAATAATGGAAATCCCGCACTCAACGTGCTCCCAGATGGTCTCAAAACGCTGTAAAGCGTCGTTCTCAGCTTCTTTGTGCATAGGGCTTACCGCCTCTCTCCATAAAATGCAGGCCCTTCCCAAAACAACATCCGGGAATAGTCCTAGCTTTTATTAATATAACACAAAATAAATGCGGGCGCCAGGAGTGCCGACAAAGAGTTGGTTTTCCCGAAAAAAACCTGGCAAGACCTGCACAGGATTTACGGCAAAAAAGACAAATCGGTCAGGGCCGGTATTGCGCAAACCAGAATAAGGTCCAGGAGCAGAATCAGCAAAAACGGCAACACCGCCCGACTGATGGCCCCCAGCCCCACCTTGCCGATGGCGCAGGACACGAACAAACACACGCCCACAGGCGGCGTGAGCATGCCGATGGCCAAATTGAGGATAACGATGATTCCGAATTGCACTTCGCTGATGCCCAAATGCGGCAGCAACGGCAAAAACACCGGCACGAACAGGATGAGCGCAGCCGTGGTTTCCAGCAGGCAGCCGGCCAGAAGCAAGATTATGTTGATCATGAACAAAAGCCCGACCGGGTGCTGGCTGAAATCCAAAAGCAGTTCTACCAGATGTTCCGAGGCCTGGTTGAAGGTCAGCAACCAGCCGAACATATTGGCCGTGCAGATCATGAACATGACCACCCCGGCCATGACGCAGGAAGATAGAAACAGGCGCGGGATATCTTTAAACTTTAACTCGCGGTAAATGCACAAGCCGACCAGCAGCGCATAGGCCAGGGCCACGGCGGCTGATTCCGTGGCCGTGGACATGCCGCTGAGGATGCCCGCCAGCACCACCACAGGCACGCCCAGCGCCCAGATGCCTTCCCGCAAAGCGGCTTTAAACTTGCCCGGGGAAAACGGGCGGCGTTCCTGAATTTCATGGCGGTTGAGCCATATCCAGAGCAAGGACAGGCTAACGGCCATGAGCAGGCCGGGTAAAATACCGGCCAAAAACAGCTTGCTCACCGAAGCGCCGCTGAGCGCCCCATAAATAATGGCCGGAATACTGGGGGGAATAATCACGCCCATGGAGCCGGAGGCTGCCTGCAGGGCGGCTGAGCGGGCCGGATTAAAGCCGCGCTGCACCAGGGCGGGTATCATTATCGCGCCCACAGCGGCCACGTCTGCCGCCGCTGACCCGGAAATGCCCGCGAAAATCATGGATGCGGTAACGCAAACCAGGCCCAGGTTGCCAGGGAGATGCCCGACCAGGGCGTCGGCCAGGCGGACGATGCGTTGCGAAATGCCTCCGGCGCTCATGATTTCCCCGGCCATCATAAACAGGGGCACAGCCAGAAGCGGAAAAGAGTTGGCCCCGGCATACAGCCGTTGCATGGCCAGCATGGGCGTGGTGTCTGTGGTCAGCACCCAGGCCGAGAGCGCAGCCGCCCCCAGCGACATGGCTACTGGCACGCCCAGGGCCAGCAGCAATAAAAACAAGGCGATAAGCAGTAGGGTGGTGGTCATGCCCCGGCCTCCGCCCCGCCCGGTTTCAAATCCAACCACTCTTGCAGGAACATGGCCAGGGTATGCAGGAGCATGATCGCCCCGCTCGCCGGAATAATCACAAAGGGCACGGCCAGATTAACCGGCAGAGAAGCGGCCCGTTGCAGGGCGAGCACCTGGCTGAAATCGCGCCCGTAAACGAGCATGGCCAGAAACAGCGCCCCGCAAACCAGCAAGCCCGCCGTGTTCATAACCCTGCGCAGTGATTTGCCCGCCCGGGCCACCGCAATGTCCACCATGATATGAAATTTGCCGTAATAGGCCACTGCCGCGCCCAAAAAAGTAATCTGGACCAGGAGCATGCGGGCGGCTTCCTCAGACCAGAACAAGGAATTATTGAACAGATAACGGCAGACCACCTGAAGCAGAACCACCGCGAACATCGCACTGCCCAAGGCAACCAGCAGCCAGCGGCACAGACGGTTGGTCCAGTAGCTGGTCAGGATGATCGCTCTGGCCGGGGCAAGGATAAAGGCGTTGTTAGGGGCGTTCATTATTCACCAGTGGCGTGCTCGCCGGGAGCGGGTGCCGCTTCGCGGCTCCAGAACATTTTACCAATATACAATCTCAATGTTAAAATGCTCTAGTTCTTTTCAGCGGCCACAGACAGAAGTTCCGCAAGCAGCTCGCGCACGACCGGATCGCTGAACAGGTCCAAATCCGCAAAATCGCCGATTTTGGCCCGGAATGAGTCCAGATCAGGACTCTCGTCCACTTTCATACCCCCGGCTTTGAGTTCTGCCAAAAACGCCGCTTCCTGCTCACGGCTCCAGGCCCGCTGGTATATGGCGGCCTCGGCCATGCAGGTTTCCACAAGTTCCTGCTCTGCCGGGCTCAGCGCCTCAAACCAGGCCAGGTTGGCCAGATCCACATGCGGAGAGTAAATATGCCCGGTAAGACTCAAATATTGCTGCACTTCCTGAAGTTTGTACACCGCAGCAATGGAAATCGGGTTTTCCTGGGCATCAATGGCCCCTTGCTGCAATTCCGCGTAAATGGGCCAGCCCATGGGTGTTGGGTTGGCGCCCAGCGTCCGCCAAAGCTCTATATCCAGGCTGGATTCCATGACCCGAATTTTCAAACCGGCCACATCTGCGGCCTCGTGCACGGGCCGTCGGGAATTGGTCAAGTGCCGGAAGCCGTTTTCGGAAAAATGCAACCCTTTAAACCCCACTCTGGCCAATCCATCCAAAAGCTTGCGCCCGAAGGGTCCGTCCAGCACCCGGTCGGCCTGCTCATACCCGGTAAACAAAAAAGGATAAGAAATGACCCGCATATCCGGGTAAAAAGCATCCAAGGGCCCGGCTGTAATAATGGCCATATGCAGAGAACTCAGCTGCAATTGCTGTAAAATTTCTGTCTCGGTGCCCAGAGAAGCGCTATGGTAAATGGTCACCACCATGTTGCCCTGCGAGCGCTCTTCCAGTAGCTCCTTAAATTTATCCGCAGCAATGTTTTGCGCCGAGCCGGGCTTGGTAACCACGGCCAGCTTGATCTCCACTGCGGGTCCGGCCTGGCACTGACCGGCCAGAATCGTTGTCATCAAAAGGGCCGCAACAAGAGCGCCGATGCTTCTGTGCATGATTAATCCTTGTGTTTCTGGAGCATTTTCACATTGCCGCTGAAGGTACAGGCAAAATACTCTGGTGATGCGGAAGCGGAAGTTGCCCGCCGCCCGCTAAATTGACGCAAGCAAAGCTTGCCTGCTGTTAATAAGCCCCCGGCACCAAACGAAAGGTTCTCAAGGCAATGCGCCCTGCATGCCATAAGCCCGGGCATTTGGCAAATCACTTTTTTTCAGGCATAATCCGTAAAGTGTTCGATAATTGTCCGATTGCCAGGATGCAGGAGATTACATGCCCAACAAAGCCTTTACCCATAAGGACCTGTCCCAACACCTCGGTGTTTCTGAAACCACCGTTAAGAGCTACCGGCGCAAGTTTCCCGGCTGCATCCCGGTTGCCAACCAGGGCAAACCCATTCGTTTCAGCCAGGAAGCCCTAAACGTCTGCAAGCGTATCCGCGATTTGTTTGAACTGGGCATGAGCATCCAGGAGGTACGGGCGCGCCTGTCCTCGGAATTTCCCTGGGTCAGCCCGGAGCCCTGCCAACCTTGCGCGGAAAACACTGAAACTGTTGCCCCGGAACCGATCTCTGAGCGGACGCCCCAAGACCAGGCGGACACTGCCCGGGGCGATTTGCCGCTCATAGTCAGCAACCTGGCCAAGAGCATGGTCAATCTTTCGCAGCAGCAGGCCGCTTTGTTCAAGCGCCTGGAGCAAATGGAAAATCGTTTGGAAAGCATCTTCAGTGGTCGGCCTGAAAACAATACCGCGCTTAATTCACCCCTTTCCGCCGCCAATATTGCCCAGGCCCCGTCTGACCCGCAACTGGCCGGAAAACTGGACGGTATCGAACGCACCCTGGAACATACCATGGATCTGCTGGGCAATTATGTGGAAGCAGTGCAAGGGCTGGTGCAGGCAACGCCGACCGCCGCCCAAGCCGCCGGGGCCGCGGGAGCTGCCGCCAAAAACAACGCCCCGGAAATTTCCGACGACTATCTGCGCTATTTGGCAACCCTGCCCCTGGTGCACCGCAATGACAATGACGACCTGGTCCATTTGGGCGACCGCAGCCGGGGCGCTTATTCTCTCAACGACCTCAAAGCCGTATTTGCGCAAGCCTTTATGCCGCCGCACCACTACAACTGCCACTGGCAAGTGGACAACGGACAATGCTGGTTTGTGCTTGAGCAGCCGGAAGGCGCCAACGGCCCGACCATGCACCTGCTTATCCGCTTGCTGCGCACGGAACGCGGCACTGAATTCGCCCACATGGTGGAACTGCTCATTGACGGCAATAAAACTGTTCCCGGCGAGGTTTTTGCCTTCCACTGG
>CAZNBK010000114.1:0-7912 GCA_964571105.1 uncultured Desulfovibrionaceae bacterium | reverse complement strand
TCACGCCAATGAATACGAGCAGTCGAAGTTCAATTTTGAAACTTCCGACCAGGAAATGCTGCTGCGCCATTTTGACGATTATGAAAAGCAGTGCAAGGAACTCTGCGAAGACCAGCTGCTCTGGCCTGCCTATGATTTTGCCATGAAGTGCTCGCACACATTTAACCTGCTGGATGCGCGCGGCACCATCTCCATCACCGAGCGCACCGCCTATATCGGTCGGGTGCGTTACCTGGCCTCGAGCGTGGCCCGGCTGTATTACGAACAACGCAAAAAAATGGGTTATCCCCTGTTAAACGGCGTACAGAGCTAAGTCCGGCGTCTGACAGACCGATTGAGCTGTGAATATCCCGGTGCGGCAATGTACTTGCGAAACATTTGAAAAATAACGTGAGCGGGCCGTGCTCCCCATGGGAAGCGGCCCGACGCCCCGCGGCAGAGGCCGGAGACTGTCGGCTGCCCCGCAGAGACAGGAAGGTTTGCCCCCTGGTCAGGCGTAAAATGCTATAAATGGAGACGTTTACATGTCTGATTTTATTTTGGAAATAGGCAGTGAGGAAATCCCGGCCCGGTTTTTACCCGAGCAGGAGAAAGAACTGCACCAACGCATGCAGGCAGCCCTTGCCGCTGCCGCGATCGGGTTTGAATCCATCAGCGTTGACTCCACCCCGCGCCGCGCGGCTGTTTATATTCAAGGCATTGCTCTTGCGCAGCAGGAAGTGGAAGAAGTGGTCAGCGGACCGCCGGCCAGGGTGGCCTTTGACGCCGAAGGCAAACCCCTTCCGGCGGCGGAAGGCTTTGCCCGCACCCAAGGGGTGGAACTCGGCGACACGTTCCTGCTGGACACGGATAAAGGCCAATATCTGGCTGTGCGCAAAAAGATGGGCGGTGGCCGCACTGCGGACATTTTGCCCGCCATTTGCACGGAACTTATCAGCAACCTGCCCTTTTTAAAGCGCATGCGCTGGGGCTCCGGTTCCTTTTCTTACGCCCGGCCCCTGCGCTGGCTGCTCGCCTTGCTTGACGACCAGGTCATTCCTTTCTCCCTGGCCGGGGTAAACTCTGACCGCTTCACCCAGGGGCACCGTGTGCACAGCGCCGGACGCCTGGAAGTGCCTGCGGCGCAGGACTACCGACGCATTGTCGCGGATGAAGGCAAAATTATTCTTTCCGGCGCTGAACGCCGCCGTCATATCAAGGAAGAAGGTGAAAAACTGGCCCGCAAAGTGGACGGGGCCGTGGTCTGGAAAGACTCGCTGCTCACCGAAGTGCAGGGGCTGACCGAACACCCCGTGCCCATTCTGGCCAATATCGGAGCCAAATATCTGGAGCTGCCCCGCGAAGTGCTGCTGACTTCCATGGAAACCCACCAGAAATGCTTCGGACTGGAAGGCCAGGATGCTGAGCTGCTGCCTTATTTTATCACCGTGCTCAATATTACCCCGCCGGATTTGAAGGCAGTGCAGGCCGGGTGGGAGCGCGTGCTCACCGCTCGCCTGGAAGATGCCGTCTTTTTCTGGAAGACCGACCTGGCCGCCGGATTGGATGAATGGGCCAACCGCCTGGACCAGGTTATCTTTCTGGCCCCCTTGGGCACCATGGGCGATAAATGCCGCCGCCTGGAAAAACTCTGCGCCTGGCTGGCCAAAAAAGTTAACTACCCGCACCCCGACGAAGCCGCCAGGGCCGGGCGCATCGCCAAGGCCGACCTGGTTTCCGGCATGGTGGGCGAATTCGGCTCGTTGCAGGGCATCATGGGCAGCATTTACGCCCGGCACAGCAACGAGCACCAGACGGTTGTGGAGGCCCTGCGCGAGCAGTATCTCCCGGCCGGCCCGGACACCCCGGCCCCGCAAACACTGGCCGGAGCCATTTTGTCCATGGCCGACAAAGCCGACACCATGATGGGTTGCTTCGGCCTGAACATGATCCCCACGGGCGCTGCCGACCCTTATGCTCTGCGCCGTTGCGCCCTGGGCATCCTGCGCATTGCCCTCAAGTACAATATGCGTTTTGACCAGACCGAACTCTTTGCCGAAGCCCAGGACCTTTACACCGGCATCAACTGGAAACTGCCGCCGGACGAAGCCTTGGCCAAGGTCATGGATTTTGTCTCGCTGCGCGCCAAGAATTATTTCAATACTCATAAAGGCTTTGACGCGCGCATTGGCGAAGCCGCGCTCAGCGCCGGGCTTGAAGATATCTGCGCCGCGGCGATGCGCCTGGAAGCCCTGGACCTGTTCAGCCGCGAACCGCATTACGAACAGGCCGTGCAAACCTTCAAGCGTCTGGCCAATATCATCGCCAAACTGGATGAGGCCGAACTTAAGCTGCTCACCGGCGGCTATAATCCCGACTTGCTTCAGGAAGAAGCGGAAAAGCGGCTGGCCGCCAAAATTGAGGAAATCACCCCGCGTTTTGACGCCCTGTGGCGCGAAGACCGCTTCCAGGACCTGTTCGGCCTGCTCAATGAAATCCGGCCCACTGTGGACGCTTTCTTTGATCAGGTCATGGTTATGGCCGAAGACGCAGGGGTTCGGCGCAATCGCCTGAACATTCTGTATGCTCTGGCTTCGCGCCTGGGCATGCTGGCCGATTTCAAGGCCCTACAGATTTAAATTATTACGGCATGCCGCCAGGATGGCGGTTGCCCCGCAGGGGTGAATTCACGAAAACCACATTTTTGTGAATTCACCCTTTCAGCCCTGTAGGACGCGGGGCTGAAAGGTATCCGATAAAAGCAAACAATTCCCCCCGCCTTTTCCCTCTCGAGCGCTCCTCACTTCCACACTCTGATTGTGGGTGAAGTGGGTAAAAATATCCCCTCAGGCATTGGCTATACGCTCGATCGCTTCACAGCATAAGCTGGCTGCGGTGTCGGATTTTGAATCAAACAAAAGATTTCTGACGCTTTCCCGGTCCTCTTTATGGTTATCAGTGCCGGACAGCAAAGAACTTTCCAGTTGTACGAAAAAATCCGCCGCATTGCTGCTGACGCTGCCGGGCATCCAATTTTGCGGCGCCAACATGAAATTGCGGTCCTTGCTTGCATACTCATCCAGATCGGGCGCGAAAAAAAGAATGGGACGGTCCAGGAGCAAATAATCAAAGTACACCGAGGAATAATCAGTTATCAGCACATCTGCCAGGCGGAGCAACGGATAGACATCGGCCCAGGGCGGGCAGACCACGCAGTTGTCCGGAAGCGGCTCCAGCTCCACTTTTATATATGGATGAAGCTTGACCAGAAATACAGTGTTGTTTTTTGCTCCAAAAGTTGAGAGCGCCTGAAGATCAAGAAGCAGACCATCGCGCATGCCCTCTTCATCGTAATAATCCCGGAAGGTGGGCAGGTAGGCCGCAACCTTGCCGCCTTTTTTCCGGTGTGCCTGCAAGCGTGCAAATATCTCCACAGGCACGTTTAGCATATCCAGCTTGTCCAACTTGTGAAACGGTTTCAGCAGCACATCATTACGTGGGTAGCCTAAGTTCAAAAATTCGGTCGGGCCGAAAACCCGGCTGAATATTTCCCGTCCCACATATTCAGAAGTGGAGAGTACATAATTGTAACCGCTATAGGCAAATTCCAGCCATTCCTTTCTCTCCGCCGTCATGTTGGGATGCGCAACCCCGCTTTGGGCAAAACCTATAGCTTTCAAGGGAATGCCGTGCCAGAGTTGGAATATTTCGGCCCCTTGGGTCATATATTCCAACACCGTACTGCGCCAGTAAAAATCATCACAAACCACCAGTCCGACACGGCTGATCAAGTCGAAATCCAGCTCCTTCATGAACGGCACGCCCTGCCCGGCCAGCAGATTCTGCATCGGCGGGGACGGCGCATGATATAAACTCCGAAAATTGTATTTACGGCGGACTGTTTCCAGATAGCAGTATTTTACGTTATCAATAAGCTGGCCGTCTTTACGCCCTAAAAACAGCACCAAGTCAGACTCTTTCGGCTGTTGGGCGGAGACTTCGCCAAGACGTTGCAGCATTTCTGAATCTTGTGGAGTCATTATCAGATTTTCCTGTAATATTTGATTGAGCAAATCAGGTCTGAAGCGTAATAATCCAAAACTTGGCGAAAAGTCCAGAAGTTCGTTGACTTTCATAGGGTATACTCGCGCACGGAGTTCAACTGTTTTTAGCACAAAGGTGTTGACAACCACCCGCTTCAAGGGTACAGACACCAATCACGGCGTAGCAACGCCCTTATTTGATTAATTAAGCATATACAGCTAACAGATTTTTTGGAGGACTTGTTTTGGCTAACCATAAATCCGCCATCAAAAGACATAAGCAGAGCCTGAAAAACTCCGCCCGCAACCGCACCATGCGCACCCGCATCAAAAACATGATCAAGGATGTGCGCACCGCCATTCAGCAGCAGGACACCGACGCCGCCAAAGCCGCGCTGGTCAAGGCTACTTCCACCCTGGACAAAGCCTCGGGCAAGGGCGTTGTGCACTGGAAAAACGCCGCCCGCCGCGTGTCGCGCCTGGCCAAGGCCGTCAACCAGCTGTAAAGACTGCTTTTATGCAAACTCCAACCCGCGTGATTACTTCACGCGGGTTTTTGTTGTGCTTTTTGTCAAAACCAGAGCCATTTAACTTTAAAATATTGCAAAATTTAAATACCGAATGCTGTCTTTAAAGCCAAGCGGCGGCTGCCCTCCTGGCGGCGCCAGAGCATTTTATCGATCTATAACTTCAATGTTAAAATGCTCTAATTTAACCGGAATAACTTTTGGACCGGAGCTATTTTACAATGATGATCCCCGAACAAACCATCGCCACAATCAAAGAAATGTAGGAAAATGCCTCTCCGGAGGTGCGTCGTGAACTCTACGACCGGTTAATCTCTCTGTTTTCCCGTAAAAAGCCCAAAAAATATGCAGCGGTGGCTAATTATGTTGAAAAAAGACGCCCCGCCAAAGTGCTTGATATCGGCTGCGGCTATGGTTCACTTTCCATTTACTTTTCATTACTGGGTATTTATTCCACCGGCATTGACATTGGCCTAAAAGGTCTGCAAACCGCACAAGAATTTTGTAAGCTGATAAATTTGAAAAACATCGATTTTCAGGAGATGGATGCCTGCAATATTACAGTGCAGGGATACGATGTGGCAGTTTCCACAGATGTTTACGAACATTTGCCGCACACGGCGCAAACGGCTCACCTCAAATCAGTTTACCAGGCCTTAACAGCTGATGGCGTATATTTAATCCGCGCGCCGCACGCAAAAAACACTCGGCAACAACCGCCAAAGCACCCTGACCACATTGGCCTGCCTACTTATGAGTTGATGGCCGGGCAAGCAGCGCAAGCCGGATTTAAAATCAACTTCTTTATCGCCCATACGCCGGTTATCTCCCCGATCCCTTATCATATTTTTCTGGAACGGATCCTGATAAACAGCAGCCTGCAGCCCAGGTCCATGTATAAAGGTTTGCAAAAACTCGGCCTGGCCAATGTTGTGGCCTTGTTAAGCAAGAAATGATTCCTTAAACTTTTCCGTACTGGTCAATTCAAGAAAATACGGTTACACAGAACCCATTGGGGTTCCGTTTATGAACAGGGTATTCGACTTTCTTGACCAGCACCGGGTGGCCGATGAGCTGCGAGCCGAAGCCTATGAGCAGGCCGGTGCGCAATTGCGCGGCCTGTTCAAGCAAAATATCGCCGATCAGCACCGGCTGCTGGAGCAACGCCTGCCCTGTGCGGCGCATACCCGAGAGGTCGTCTACGGTTCCGAAGCCTGCGCCCGCACCAGCCGCCCTGCGCCCTGGTGCCTGATACTGCACGACGCCGGTTACGCATCTGCACCCCGCGCCCTGGCCGCTGCCGTACCCGCAATTTTGGCCGGTGTGGAAAATATCTGGGCCGTGGCCCTGCACGATAAACACAAAGTGATTATGCCCGCGCCACAGCTGCTGGCGGCCTGGGAACTGGCCGGTGTGGAAAACACCGCAGCTGCCCTGGACAAGGAGCTTTTGCCCCTGCTCCTGGATATTCTTACCAGCGATACTTTTGATCGGCAGCAAGGTCCGGGCCGTATTTTGATTTTGGGGTCGCCGGTGTGGGATAAAATAGTCTGCGCCGCCTTAACCGGTGAGAATCAAGCCCTGCTGCGCCGCGAAGGCCGTCCTCCGCACATTTTACTCACCGGAGAAGACAGCCGCCGCCAGCAGAACATTGCCCAATTGCTGCATCCGGACGCCGAACTGTTTGCGGACAGACAATTTGCGTCTCTGAACAAACCGGACGTGTGCTATAACGCTGTTTTTTTTAATGCCCAAGAACGCGACCGGGCCTTGAATATTCCCGCCTCCCTGCACCTTGACTATACACATGCAGGCACCTGGATCTGGCCGGAACTGCATCACGAGTTTTTTCTTAATCACGGCACGGCATTTTATTCCTTGAGCGACAAATAATGGACAATATTCGCAATATCGGCATTATCGCCCACATTGACGCCGGCAAGACCACGCTCACCGAGCGTATTTTATTTTATACCCGCAAAATCCATCGCATGGGCGAAGTGCACGACGGCGCGGCCACCATGGATTTTATGCCCGAAGAACAGGAACGCGGCATCACCATTGCCTCGGCCTGTATCAGCTGCCAATGGGACGAGACCCTGATTAATATCATTGATACCCCCGGGCATGTGGATTTTACCATTGAGGTGGAGCGGTCCTTACGCGTGCTGGACGGTGTGGTGGCCGTGTTTTGCGGGGTGGGCGGCGTGGAGCCGCAGTCGGAAACAGTCTGGCGGCAGTCGGAAAAATACCAGATCCCTAAGCTGGCTTTCGTGAATAAAATGGACCGCCCCGGCGCGGATTTTGACGCCGTGCTTAACGATATGCGCCAACGCCTAGGGGCCAACCCCCTGCCGGTTTCTGTGCCTGTAGGCAGCGGAGAAACCTTTGACGGCGTAATTGATCTGGTGAGCCTGGAACACCTGAGTTTTGGCCAGGCCAGCCAGGGAGTGGACATTACCCGCCGCCCTCTCACGGCTACGGAACTGGCCGCTGTGGACGGCTACCGCGAGCATCTGGTGGAAACTCTGGCCGATCACGACGACAGCATTCTCGACGCTTACTTGCAGGGCAAAGAACTGGATCCCGCCCTGCTGCGCAAAATCATAGCTGCCGGAACCAAACAAAACCGCTGGGTGCCGGTATTTTCCGGTTCGGCCTTAAAAAACTCCGGCGTGCAGCCGCTGCTGGATGCCGTGAGCGAGTTTTTGCCCAACCCCGTGGAATCCTGGGAATTTTCCGGACGCTCCCACCTGGAAGAAACTCTGGCCAAAGGCGCGCCCGGAGATTTGCAGCCCGATCCGGCAGCCAAACCCATTGCCCTGGTTTTTAAAGTATTGGTGGAAAACAACAGACCGCTTGTTTTTATCCGCGTTTATACCGGCACGATCAAGGCCGGAGAAATGCTCCATAACGCAACCAGGGATGTGGATGAACGCGCAGCCAAACTTTACCGCCTGGAAGCCCGCCGCCGTGAAGCCCTGGAAAGCACCGGGCCGGGGGAAATTACCGCGGTGTCCGGGTTTAACAAAGCCCGCACCGGAGACACCCTGTGCGCCAAAGGCAGCCAGGTTTTGCTGGAAGAGATTACCAGCCAGGAGCCAGTGATTACCCTGGCCCTGGAACCCAAAAATGCCGTGGAAGGCGATAAATTGGATGAGGCTCTGAATCGTTTTCTCATTGAAGACCCCACCCTGAGCCTGGAAATCGATGAAGGCAGCGGGCAGCGGAATATTTCCGGCATGGGCGAGCTGCATCTTGAAGTCTTGCTGGACCGCATCAAGCGCGAATACAACATCGAACCCCGGGCCGGGCAGCCCACCGTGGTCCGCAAAGAAACCGCAACCAAAGAATCCGAAGCCG
>CAZNBK010000113.1:3426-7915 GCA_964571105.1 uncultured Desulfovibrionaceae bacterium | reverse complement strand
ACCGTCATAAAGCACGGTTTTGCCGTCATCGGGCAGTCCGGCCCGGCCCAGCCAGGTCCACAGTTCGTCTTCCGTGGCGCCGTCAAAAACCGGCGTTTTGGCGATGATCCCGGTGCGCAACTTGGAGACGGCCTCTTTCAAGGAGTCGTCATCCATACTGTCCACCAGTTCGTCAATGGTTTTGGAGGCGAACACGGACTTGACCTCGGCGCGCAAAGCGGCCATGGCCGCGCCCGAATCCACCATGGCGGCCAGTTGGGAGCCCAGCTCCTTGGCGGCCCAGCCCAGGTGTGTTTCCATGATCTGCCCGATATTCATACGCGAAGGCACGCCCAAGGGGTTGAGCACTATGTCGACCGGGGTGCCGTCGGCAAAGAAAGGCATATCCTCAATGGGCAGAATACAGGAGACAACGCCCTTGTTCCCGTGGCGACCGGCCATTTTGTCGCCCACGGCCAGCTTACGCTTAACCGCGATGTAGACTTTGACCATTTTGATCACGCCGGGAGGCAGGTCGTCACCTTCGGTAACTTTGCCGCGCTTGGATTCGTATAGTTCGTGGATAAAGGAAACCTGCTGGTCGTAGCCGAGCAGCACGGAATCAATGAAATCATTGGTGCCTTTGTCCTTGAACAAACCGGCCAGGCGCTTCAGGGGCACATCGGCCAGCAGGTCCGGGGTTACGGAGCGACCGGCTTCAGCGATAACCTCGCCTTTTTTCTTGCCGGGCAAGGATGCGGAGAGCTGCTTGCCGGTGAGTTCACCCAGGAGTTTTTCACGGGTGTTTTCGGTCAGGGCCTGAATATGGTCGGCTTCCTTGCGGTCGAGACGCTCGAGTTCATAGGTCTCAATGGCCAGGGTGCGGTCGTCCTTTTCGCCGGAGCGACGGTTGAAAACCTTGACCTCAATGATCGTGCCCTCAATGCCCGGAGGCACCTTGAGGGAGGTGTTTTTTACGTCGCGGGCCTTGTCGCCGAAAATGGCGCGCAGGAGTTTTTCTTCCGGGGTGAGCTGGGTTTCGCCCTTGGGGGTGATTTTGCCCACCAGGATGTCTTCGGCCTTCACATTGGCGCCGATGCGGATAATTCCGCTTTCATCCAGGTTGCGCAGCACATCTTCGCCCACGTTGGGAATGTCGCGGGTGATTTCTTCGGGTCCCAGCTTGGTGTCGCGGGCCAGCACCTCAAATTCCTCAATATGCACCGAGGTGAAGGTGTCTTCCTTCACACAGCGCTCGGAAATGAGGATGGAGTCTTCGAAGTTGTAACCGCACCACGGCATGAAGGCCACCACCAGGTTCTTGCCCAGGGCCAGTTCGCCGTCTTCGATGCCCGGACCGTCGGCCAGCACGTCGCCGCGCTGGATGATCTGGTTGGGGATGCAGGTGGGTTTTTGGCCGAAGCAGGAGTTCTGGTTGGACTTGTGATACTTCTGCAACGTATAAGTGGCCACGCCGCCGGTTTCCGGATACAGCGAGGTGTCTTCATAAGAACAGATGATGCACTCGGCGTCCACATACCGGACAATGCCGGCCCCTTCGGCCAGGATGCAGGCTCCGGAGTCGCGGGCCACATCGCCTTCCATACCGGTGCCGACAATGGGTTTTTCATTGCGCAGCAGAGGCACGGCCTGGCGCTGCATGTTGGAACCCATGAGTGCGCGGTTGGCGTCGTCGTGCTCCAGGAAGGGAATGAGCGCCGCAGAGATGGAAACCATCTGGCTGGGCGAAATGTCCATGAGCGTAATTTCCGAGGCCGGTACCGTAAGCACGTCGCCGCGCACGCGGGCGGTCACGAATTCGTCCAGAAAAGCGCCGCTTTCATCCAGGCGGGCATCGGCCTGGGCCACCACTTCGTTCTGCTCGGCGGAGGCGTCCAGGTAGACCACGTCCTGTGTGGTTTTGCCGTCACGGATCACCAGGTACGGGGTTTCAATAAACCCGAAGTCATTGACTTTGGCATAGGTGGTCAGCGACACGATCAAGCCGATGTTCGGACCTTCCGGAGTTTCAATGGGACAGATACGGCCATAGTGCGAAGTGTGCACATCGCGCACTTCAAAGCCTGCCCGTTCACGGGTAAGCCCGCCGGGGCCCAGGGCCGAGAGACGGCGCTTGTGGGTCACTTCGGACAGCGAGTTGGTCTGGTCCATGAACTGCGACAGCTGCGAGGTGCCGAAGAATTCTTTGAGCACCGCAGCCACAGGCTTGGGGTTGACCAAATCGTGCGGCATGAGCGTGGAGACTTCCTGAATGCTCATGCGTTCTTTGATGGCCCGCTCCATGCGTACCAGACCGATGCGATACTGGTTTTCCACCAGCTCGCCCACGGGGCGCACGCGGCGGTTGCCCAGATGGTCGATATCGTCGGCAGGGCCGTGGCTGTCTTTCAGCTTGGTGAGCACTTTGATGGCTTCAAGGATATCTTCGTCGGACAGTGTGCGGGCGTCCAGAGTACCGGAAATGCCCAGGCGCTGGTTGAGCTTGTAGCGGCCCACCGGCGACAGGTCATAGTAATCGGTGCTGCGGAACAGGTTGTTAAAGAAGGTGGCCGCAATTTCCGGTGTGGGCGGCGAGCTGGGACGGAGGCGACGGTAAATTTCCACCTGAGCGGCTTCCATGTCCTGGATTTTGTCCTGGACCAGGGTGTCGCGGATGGAGGCGGAAGTTTCCTGGCCTCGGGTGTGCAGCACATACAAATCTTTTATTTTGTGTTCCTGGAACAGGCCGAACAGATCTGCGGTGATTTCGTCGGTGGCTGCGGCCAGCACTTCGCCGGTTTCACCGGAAACCACGTCTTCGGCCAGGAACAGGCCCACCACCGTGCTCGGCGCCACTTCCATGGGCTGCCCCAGGTCGCAGAGCTGTTTCCAGGCCCGCTTGGTGATCATCTTGCCGGCTTTGACGATGGTGCTGCCGTCGGCAGCGGCGATATCGGCATAGGCGTTGTCTTTGCGATAGAGGTCCTTGTTGGGCTCCATGAACAGGCGCACGCCGTCCAGAATGTAATGTTCTTTCTTATAGAAATACTCCAAGATCTGGGAGGAATTATAGCCCATGGCCTTGAGGAGTATGGTGGCGGGCATCTTGCGGCGGCGGTCGATGCGCACGTACAGGATGTCCTTGTGGTCGAAGTCGAAATCGAGCCAGGAGCCGCGCATGGGGATAATCCGGCAGGAATAAAGCACCTTGCGGGAAGAGTGGGTCTTGCCCGAGTCGTGCTCGTAGATAATGCCGGGAGAGCGCTGCAACTGGTTGACAATAACGCGTTCGGTGCCGTTGATGATAAAGGTGCCTTTTTCGGTCATCAACGGCAGGGTGCCGAAATAGATGTCCTGCTCTTTGACGTGCTCCACAGTGCGGTTGCCGGTGGCTTCGTCCACATCAAAGACTATCAGCTGGACCTTGATGCGCAGCGGCGCTTCATAGGTCAGCCCTTTGCCGATGCATTCGGCCTGGTCGTACTTTGGTTCGCCAATCTCATAGCCTACATATTGCAGGCTGGCGGTGCGGTTAAAGTCTTCAATGGGGAATACCGAGCGGAACACGCCTTCCAGACCTTCGTCCAGAGAGCGCTTGTCCGCGGGAACGCCTTCCTGCAGGAAACGTTTGTAGGAATCCACCTGAAGATTCAAAAGATGGGGGATGGGAAGAGATACTCCAATCTTGCCAAACTGCTTGATAAGCCGGCCCATGGCATCTCCTTGCTATATATTGGTGTTAAACTTTGCGCAAAGCAGCCGGAGCGAAGGCGTCCCTCCTCTCGCGGCTGACCGGATTACGATATATGACAGCTATTTGTTATTAAGGTTGTTGCGTTTACGGGTGAGCGGAGAAAAAATATACAAAACCCAGGGGCACTAAAAAGCCGGGGAAAGTAAGGATACTCTTCCCGGTATGTAATACTCCCCCTGGGCTTTAAAAAACCTCCGCCAGTTTCCGTGCGCGCCGTACCCAAAATACACTGTCGGCCAAGTGGAACTACTTAATGCAACTAAAAAAAAATAGCAAGTGATTTTTTAGAATTTTTTATTTATGCGCAGACGGCGGGCAGCGCTTTTCGAGAATCGTAATTTTTGCCAACCGGGCAAGTGCTTGGCAGGCGCGGTTATCGGGATGCCCACAACTGCAAGTGGGGTTAAGGAAGGGGAGAGCTTGAGAGGCGAAACCTAAAGGGACGCAGTTCCTTTTGGCTTCCCCTATCAGATAAAAAATAAACGCGGCGCGGGGGATTCCCGCGCCGCGTCGGCAATTTCTATTGAAAATGTAATTAAGCAGAAACTACTTAATTTCCACTTCAGCGCCGGCTTCCACCAGCTGCTTCTTGGCATCTTCGGCTTCATCCTTGGACACGGCTTCTTTGAGGGTAGAAGGAGCGCCGTCGACCTTGTCTTTGGCTTCCTTGAGGCCCAGGCCGGTCAGGGTGCGGACCACTTTAATGACGGCAATCTTGTTGCCGCCGGCGGCCTTCAGGATCACGTCGAACTCGGT
>CAZNBK010000113.1:2431-3416 GCA_964571105.1 uncultured Desulfovibrionaceae bacterium | reverse complement strand
GCCGGAGCAGCGGCCACGGCAGCCACGGGGGCGGCAGCGGACACGCCGAATTTTTCTTCCAGTTCCTTAATGAAATCAGCCAGTTCCAACACGCTCATGTTGGCGATGAAATCTACAACTTGTTCCTTGCTCACAGACATGGAAATACTCCTGTGTTTGACTTGGTTTCGGGGTTAAGCCGCTGCCTTTTTTTCCTCAATGGCCTTCAATGCGTACAAGAGGCCGCGCAGGATATTGGCAAACAGACAGACAAAGTTGGTGGGAACAGCGTTCATGGTGCCCAAAGCGCGAGCGAGCAGCTCGGGCTTGGAGGGCATGGTAGCCAGAGCGCCAACTTCTGCGCCGGTCAGGGGCTTGCCTTCGAGGCTGCCGTGCCGGACACTGAAAAGTTTGCTGCTCTTGGCGAACGTTGAAACCACCTTGGCCAGCGCCACGGGGTCACCCTGAGTAAAGGCTACGGCGCAGTTCTCCCTGAACATATCCTTAATGGATTCATGGGGAGTTCCGCTGAAAGCGATACGCGCCAATGTGTTTTTCACCACATAATAGTCATTGCCGCTCTCACGAATGGCAAGACGCAGGCGCGTTAGCTCTTCCACCGACAAGCCCTTGAAGTCAGTGACCACCGAGAATGAGGCAGCTTCGGCTTTGGCCTTGAGCTCCTCAACTATGGCGGATTTTTGGGACCTGTTCATCAGGCACTCCTTCAAGCTGGTGTTGTTCGATGGAATTGCCAAGTCAAAGAATCAAGTCTCGGCGGGATTTAGGGCGGTTATGCCAACCCGCTGTCTTCAACTCGCAATTTCCATTCCTCTGCCACTGGGGAAGGGGTAAACCTTCCCGTATATCAAAGACGTTCGGGGCAATTTTTTAATTGCCGGCGCCTTCAATAAACTTTTTAATGTCGGAAATGTCCACTTTAAAGCCGGGACCCATGGTGGTGGACATGGTGGCCTTCAGCATGTAGCGGCCCTTGGAGGTGGCC
>CAZNBK010000113.1:661-2421 GCA_964571105.1 uncultured Desulfovibrionaceae bacterium | reverse complement strand
AACGCATGTAGGTGCCCTTGGCGCTGCCGGGCTTCAGGCGGTTGACCGCTTCAAGCAGGGTGCGCAGGTTATCCATGATTTTTTCCGGGCCGAAGCTGACCTTGCCCAGGGGGGCGTGCAGCACGCCGGCCTTATCAACCTTAAATTCCACGCGACCGGCTTTGATTTCGCGGATGGCCGCTCCGATGTCAAAGGTGACAGTGCCGGTTTTGGCGTTGGGCATCAGGCCGCGGGGGCCGAGCTGGCGACCGATCTGGCCCACCAGGGCCATGCAGTCGGGGGTGGCGACAGCGGCGTCGAATTCCATCCAGCCGCCTTTAATCTTTTCCACCAGGTCTTCGGCGCCGGCGATATCTGCACCGGCTTCCTTGGCTTCCGCTTCTTTTTCGCCCTTACAGAAGGCAGCTACGCGCACGGTCTTGCCCAGTCCGTGCGGCAGCGCGGTGGCCCCGCGCACCATCTGATCGGAATGCTTGGGGTCAACGCCCAGGCAAATGGCCACATCCACAGTTTCGTCAAATTTTACAAAGGAAGCTTCCAGTGACTGCTTAACCGCGCTTTCCACGGTGCTCAATGCAGCCAAGTCATGAGTTTCCGCTGCCTTACGATATTTCTTACCATGTCTGGGCATGGTTGTCCGTCCTTTTGGTTGATCGTTGCAATCTCCTGCCGGTCATGGCGTTCTTCTCCGGCAGTGCTGATGATTAGCGTAACGCTCGCATTTAACCTAGCCGATGACGTCAAGACCCATGCTGCGGGCTGTGCCCTTGATGCAGTTGACAGCCGCGTCAAGATCGGCGGCAGTCAGGTCAGGCATCTTGGTTTTGGCAATTTCCTCCACCTGAGCCTGGGTAACGGTGCCTACCTTGTTACGGTTGGGCTCGCCGGAACCTTTTTCCAGCTTGGCTGCTTTCATGAGCAGCACGGCAGCCGGAGGCGTTTTGGTGATGAAGGAAAAAGACCGGTCGGCATACACCGTGATTACCACGGGAATAATCATGCCTTTCTGGTCCTGGGTTTTGGCGTTGAAGGCCTTACAGAACTCCATAATGTTCAGGCCGTGCTGACCGAGAGCCGGGCCTACGGGCGGTGAGGGGTTAGCTGCACCGGCCGGAATTTGGAGTTTGATATATCCGGTAATTTTCTTAGCCATGGTTTTATTTCCTGGATAGAACTTATTGTCTTGGCATTGTCAGCAAAAATGCGCGCTCGCGTCATTTTTGGGCAATGTCAACGCTGTTTATGTTTTAGCCTTTGCTGACCTGTACGAAGTCAAGCTCAACCGGGGTCTGGCGACCGAAGATGGACACCGAGACCTTGAGTTTGCCCTTATCGTAATTGACTTCTTCCACAACACCGTTGAAACCGCTGAACGGACCGTCAATGACCCGTACCTCGTCGCCGCGTTCAAAATTGAACTTGGGCCGGGGCTGTTCCTGACGGGTTTCCATCATGTTGAGGATATGTGCGGCTTCGGAATCACGCATGGGAGCAGGGCGGGTTTTACCGCCAACAAAGCCGGTGACCTTGGAAATGGACTGCACCAGATGCCAGGAATAGTCGGTCATGACCATGCGGATCATAACGTAGCCGGGGTAAAACTTCCGGGTGGAAGTTTTCTTGGCGCCGTTGACCAGCTCAATGACCTTTTCCGTGGGCACAACCACTTCCTCAATGAGGCCGTTGTCCTGCCCCTGGCGCATCAGCTCGCGGATAGTCTGCTCCACCTTTTTGTTGGATTGCTCAAGTATCTCGGCAGC
>CAZNBK010000113.1:0-651 GCA_964571105.1 uncultured Desulfovibrionaceae bacterium | reverse complement strand
CCGGAATAGGTATGCAGAATATACCAACGGGCACGCGGGGTGCTGTCGTCCATATTGACGTCTGGGTTCGTAGGGCTTGTGTCGCTCATGGTCAATCCTTCTCCCCGCTTACGAGAGTATAAACCTCATCAGGTGGGAAAGTCCCAAATCCACTAGGCCCAGGTAAATCGCCATAACCGTGACCAGTATAAGCACGGCGCCGCAGGTAACCAGAGTTTCCTTGCGCGTGGGCCAAACTACCTTTTTGATTTCCGCTTTGGATTCTTCCAGGTAGTTTTTGAAGTCTTCAACCTTGCCCATCAGGCCGCGGCTTTCACCCGTCTTTTCGGCGATTTTATCCGATTTTGCCATTTGGTTGCCTCTAGTCTTTAATTGCTGTCGTGAGTGCCGACGCTTAAATACAGCGCCAGCCTTCCGGCGAATTTCGCCGGATGAGCATCTCGACCGGAACCGGGTGATTTGGCCCCGGCTGGTTGGCCTTAGGAAGAAATGCCCGGAGAATAGACCAGCCCGCCCTGATTGCGTCTGTCGTAAAAACAAAAACGCAGTCTTTCAGGCAAACCGCCATACCCGCTATGAACGCCTTGGTCCGGCAAATCCCGGACCAAGGCTGGAATACTTACTGTGGCAGGGCAGGAGGGATTCGAACCC
>CAZNBK010000112.1:0-8022 GCA_964571105.1 uncultured Desulfovibrionaceae bacterium | reverse complement strand
CACCTCCGGCACTTCAAAACCGGCCTGGCGGCAGAGGCTGTCCTGCCTGGCTTGCAGAAAGTCCTGCTCCACCATTTCAAAAACAAGCTGGGCAAACGAGGTTTCCGGCTCCCAGCCAAGTTTGGTGCGGGCTTTAGCCGCATCGCCCAACAGCGATTCCACTTCGGTGGGCCGAAAATAACGAGGATCCACCCTGATCAGCACAGTGCCGGGCTTCAACAGGGGATTTTGCACCAGCCCCTGTATAATGTCGTCTCTGTGGGCCATGAAGGTCTGGCTTTGCGGGGTTGTATCCTGGGCCTGTTTGAGCAGGGCGAGCACTTTGGAATTATCAAAGGATTCAACCCGCCCGGTTTCATTGAGGCCTTCGCCTTCCCAGGCCAGGCGCAAGCCAAGCTCCGCTGCGGCAAGGTTAATAAACTCCCGCACAGAACGCTGCTCGCCGGTGGCAATGACATAGTCGTCCGGTTTTTCTTGTTGCAGGATACGCCACATGGCCTGCACATAGTCGCGGGCATGGCCCCAGTCGCGCTTGGCGTTAAGATTGCCCATGTACAGGCCGGATTCCAGGCCCAAAACAATCCGGGCCAGGCCACGCGTGACTTTGCGGCTGACAAAGGTCTCGCCGCGCAGGGGGGACTCGTGGTTGAATAAAATGCCGTTGCAGGCAAAAATATCGTAGGCTTCGCGATAATTGATGGTAATCCAGTACGCATACAGCTTGGCGCAGGCATAGGGCGAGCGCGGGTAGAACGGGGTAGTTTCCCGTTGCGGCACTTCCTGGACCAGCCCGTAAAGCTCGGAGGTTGAGGCCTGGTAAACTTTGGTTTTTGAGGTCAAACCTAAAATCCGTACTGCTTCCAGAAGACGCAGAGAGCCGAGGCCGTCGGTGTCTGCGGTATACTCCGGCGAGTCAAAAGAAACTTTGACGTGACTTTGTGCGCCCAGGTTGTAGATTTCATCGGGCAGAATGTCCTGCACCAAGCGGATTATATTGGTGGAGTCGGTCAGGTCGCCGTAGTGCAGAAAGAATTTTTTATCTGCCGCATGGACATCCTGATAAATGGAGTCGATGCGTTGGGTGTTAAATAAAGACGCGCGGCGCTTTATGCCGTGCACTTCATAGCCTTTCTCCAGCAGCAAGCGGGCCAGATAGGCCCCGTCTTGGCCGGTAACCCCGGTGATTAATGCTTTTTTCATGTCCTGCCATACTCCTGATAAAAAAGATGCACCATTCTAAATCACAATGCAGGTCAGGGCAAGGATTGCTTGCTACGGCGGCGTGTAACCCGTATATTTCCTGCATGCCCTTGCGCAACTCGAATATTATCCCTGAAAAAGAAGCTCGCCAGCCGGAATTTCTGCCCATGAGCAGAGCGGAGATGGCGGCACTCGGCTGGGCTGAGCTGGATATTCTGCTGATATCCGGCGATGCTTATGTCGATCATCCGGCTTGCGGCACGGCTCTGTTGGGTCGCTTTCTGGCGGCGCACGGTTTTCGGGTGGGGTTGATCACCCAGCCGGATTGGCGCAACCGGGAGAGCGTTTCCGGGCTTGGCCGCCCCAAGCTGTTTGCCGGGGTCACAGCCGGGGCCATGGATTCCATGTTGGCCCACTACACGGCCTTTCGGAAGAAACGCAGCGACGACGCCTATACTCCCGGCGGCAGGGCCGGGGCCAGACCGAACCGGGCGAGTATTGTCTATACCAATCTCGTTCGCCAGGCTTTTCCGGGGCTGCCGGTGGTTCTTGGCGGTATTGAGGCCTCCATGCGTCGGGTCAGCCACTATGATTTTTGGTCCGATTCGCTGCGCCGCTCTCTGCTGCTGGACGCCAAGGCCGATTATCTGGTTTACGGCATGGGGGAGGCGGCCCTTTTGGGGCTGGCGCAGTGTGCGCGGGCCAAGGGCACAGACGCTCCAACGCTGAAAATGCTCCCTGGTTTGCTCAGTATAATCAGCGCAGAAGAGGCCGAAGCCTGCAAATCGGATGCGCTGCTGCTGCCCAGCCACGAAGAAATGGTCGCTGACCCGGAGTTGTTGCTTAAGGCCACTCTTGCTTTGGAACGCCAGGTTTTACAGGGTAAACAACCGGTCTTGCAGTCCAGCGGGGGGCGCTGGTTGCTCGTGCAGCCTCCATCCCCGGGCCTGAGCTGTGCGGAAATGGATTTTTTGTACGGGTTGCCGTTTACCCGCAAGAGCCATCCGGATTATGCCGCGCCGGTCCCGGCTGAGGAAATGTTGCGCACCAGCCTGACCACGCACCGGGGCTGCGCCAGCGGGTGCACGTTTTGTTCTTTGGCTTTGCACCAGGGCCGCTCCATAAGCGCGCGCAGTAAAGCTTCCATTCTGGACGAGGCCAGACGGCTGGCCGCCGGGCACAGAAGCCGCCGCAGCCGGGGCAAAGGTCTGGCCATCAGCGATGCCGGAGGCCCTACGGGCAATATGTGGGCTTCACGCTGCACGGGCGACGTCGCTGACTGTAAACGCGCTTCTTGCCTCTGGCCGCAAATTTGCCCGCACTTTCAAGGCAATCAGGCTGAAAACATCAATCTTTTACGGGAACTGGCCGCACAGCCTGGGGTAGGTCAGGTGCGCATGGCCAGCGGCATCCGCTATGATTTGGGGTTGAGCGAGCCTGAGGCCCTGGCTGCTTACGTTCGCGAGTTTACCGGCGGGCAATTAAAAGTCGCTCCGGAGCATATTTCCGACCATGTCCTGAAACTTATGCGCAAGCCGGGGCGCGCTCTGCTGGAGTCTTTCCTGGAGCTTTTCGCGCGGGCCTGCGGCAATAAAGAGCAATATGTAACTCCGTATCTCATGAGCGCTTTTCCGGGCTGCACTGATGCGGACATGCGGGAAATCAGCGCCTGGTTGAAGGCGCGCGGCTGGCGACCGCAGCAGGTGCAGTGTTTTATTCCCACGCCGGGCACGGTGGCTACGGCCATGTTTTATTGCGGCAAAGACCCGCAGGGGCGGAGTATTAATGTGGCCCGCAGCGATGCGCAGCGGTTGCGGCAGCACCGGATGTTGACAGGAGAAATCAAGCGCTGAGTTTGGCGTCCCCTTACCGGTCCAGCACGTGTTTTTCCAGGATAAAACATACAAAGACCCCGCGCATGACCAGGTCGTCGCCCCTGTACACGCTCACTTCCACACGGCGTTTACGGTCTGAGTCCGGCTTGACGACTTCGGCCCGGGCTTCCAGCATATCGCCGGTTTTTACCGGCTTGAGAAATTGCGTTTCGGCCTGCCCGAGCACCACATGGGGATGATTGACCGCGAGCATGGCCGCATAATCGGCCAGTCCAAAAACAAACCCGCCGTGCACCAACCCGCGGGCATCGGCAGCCATGTTCGGGGTGGTGGCCAGGCGCACCAGGGCGCGGCCCGGTTCCAGGGCTACGGGGTCGCCGCATAAAGAGCGATTGATGGATTTGTGGGTTTCGATTTCCATATATATTAACGCTCCGCAGAATATGGTTTAAGCGCCGCGACTAAAGTCGTTCGACTTTGAAATGTTGCAAAACTCAAATACCAAATGCTGGCATTGGAGCCAAAAGACAAAAACACTTTTCCCTTATAAATGCGCAAAATCTAAGGCGATTTTGCGAAAGGCACGCGCTGCTTACCCGCTGCGCGGGTGCCGCCCTCCTGGCGGCACCAGAGCATTTTTTCAATATATAAGTTCAATGTTAAAATGCTCTAACAAAAAAATCCATTGGCCTCAAAGCAGCGAATCTGGCCGGATTTAGGCCGGAGACGGTAAACCCTTCCTTGACCAATGGGCCTGATTCATTTAAGCCTACAAGCAGTCAAAGAAATAATGCAGGAGAACATAGTTTTGAGCAAGCAAGAAGATGCCGCCCGGCAGGAAAACAAGTCTGTCCGCCCTAAAATCAAACTTCCCACCAAGTCGCCCCATGCGGCTTATTTCATGTCCATGCTTGAAGGCCTGGAGCAGAACGGCGAACTCAATGAGCTCATCAAGATGCGGGTGGCCAAGTCTTGTGACCTGCTGGATGAAGGCATTGAACTTTATCCCAACGGCTACGATAAAAAGAATGATCTGGCCGAATTGAACAGCTATGAAGAGTTGAGCGACGAGCAACTGGACGCCTTGCCCGGTCCTTTTATTTGCGCGGGGCGGGTAATGTCGTTGCGCTCGTTCGGTAAAGCAGTGTTTTTTGACTTGCAGGATTTCAGCGGTCGGCTGCAATGCTATGCGGCTAGGGAAGATTTGGGCGAGGACTCCTATAAGGCGCTCAAGCGGGTCAACATCGGCGACATCGCCGGGGTAACCGGGGTGCTTTTCCGCACCAAAACAGGCGAACTGACGCTCAAGTGCAGCAAATTCGGCCTGCTGACCCGCAATATCCGGCCTCTGCCCGAAAAATACCACGGCCTGAAGGACGTGGAAATGCGTTACCGCCAGCGCTATGTGGATTTCATCGTCAACCCCCGGGCCATGGAAATAGCCGTCAAGCGCACCAGGGTGGTCAGCGCGTTCAGGAAGTTCATGGAAAACGAAGGCTTCCTGGAAGTGGAAACCCCCATGATGCACCCCATTGCCGGTGGGGCTACGGCCAGACCTTTTTCCACCCATCACAATGCCCTGGACATGGAACTGTTCATGCGCATTGCCCCGGAATTGTATCTGAAGCGGTTGTTGGTGGGCGGTTTTGAAAAGGTTTTTGAGATTAACCGCAACTTCCGCAACGAAGGCATTTCCACCCAGCATAACCCCGAGTTCACCATGTGTGAATTTTATTGGGCTTATTCCACATTTTACGATCTGATGGACCTCACCGAGCGGCTGTTTGCCCATATTGCCCAGGAAGTTTGCCACAGTATGGTGATCACCTATCAGGGGCATACTGTTGACCTGACGCCCGGCAAATGGAAGCGGGTGGCTTTTTATGAGGCCCTGGAAACCATCGGCGGGCATTCCCGCGAATTGTTCATGGATTTTGACAAACTTTCGGCCCACCTGGAAGCCAGAGGCGAAAAAACCCTGGAAGGCGAGCCTTTGGGCAAGCTACAGGCCAAGTTGTTTGACCTGGATGTGGAAAAGCACCTTATCCAGCCGCATTTTATTTACCACTATCCCACGGATATTTCTCCGCTGTCGCGGCGCAACGATGCAGACCCCGGCATAACCGACCGCTTTGAGCTGTTCATTACCGGGCGGGAATTCGCCAATGCCTTTTCCGAGCTCAACGATCCCATGGATCAGCGTTCCCGTTTTGAAGCTCAGGTGGCGGAAAAAGACGCCGGTGACGATGAAGCCCACAGCATGGACGACGACTACCTACGGGCCCTGGAATACGGAATGCCCCCGGCGGGCGGAGAGGGCATCGGCATTGACCGTCTGGTCATGCTCATGACCGATGCGGCCTCCATTCGGGAAGTCATTCTTTTCCCGCTGCTCAAGGCCGAGTAAGGACACAATGCAGTTTAGCCTGTTTATCGCCAAACGCTATTTGCTGGCAAAGCGCAAGCAGACCTTTCTCGGTTATTTCCGTGATTTCGGTGCTGGGCGTCGCCTTGGGCGTGGGCTCGTTGATTATTGCCCTGGGGGTCATGAACGGGTTTACCAATGACATGCGCGACAAGATTCTCGGCAGTTACGCCCATATCATGCTCATGTCCTATAATAACTCCCTGCCCCAGAGTAAAAATCTGGAAGAAACCATCCAGGCCGTGCCCGGCGTTAAAGGCGTGACACCGTTTATTTATTCCGAGGTGATGGTCTCCACGGAAAGCGGGGTCAAAGGGCTGATTCTGCGCGGCATCGATCCGGCTTCGGCCAAGGATGTGCTCAGCGTGCTGGGCGAGGTCGGCGATGCGGAGATGGACTTGCTGAACGAAAGTCCGGATACGGATTTTCCGGGCATCATCATCGGCAAGGAGCTTTCGCGCATACTGCATGTGCAGGCGGGCGGCGTTCTCAACCTGCTGTCGCCGACCGGACAGCAGGGCACGTCCGGGTTTTCCACCAAAATAATCACTTTTCAGGTGGCCGGCGTGTTTGATGCCGGGATGTATGAGTATGACTCTTCGCTGGGGTTCATCAGCCTTGAGCAGGCCAGGGAATTGCTGGGCCGCCCGAGCGGCATGGTCAACGGTTATGAAATAGCCGTGACCGACGTGTATAAAGCCGATGCCGTCGCCCAAGATGTGCTTGCGGCTGTGGGCAACGGTCCATACTACGTGCGCGACTGGATGGAGATGAACCTGAACCTGTTCGCGGCCTTGAAACTGGAAAAAATCGGCATGGGCATTGTTCTGGGCATTATTGTGCTGGTAGCTTCTTTTTCCATTGTCACCACCTTGGTGATGCTGGTGATGGAAAAAACCAGAGACATCGCCATACTCATGTCCATGGGCGCCACCCGCAGAGCCATCCGCGACATTTTTATGCTCCAGGGGCTGATTATCGGCTTGGTAGGCACCACGCTCGGGTTTATTCTGGGGGTGAGTATTTCCTACCTTGTTACTGAATACAAGCTGATCAAGCTGCCCGAGGGGGTTTATTCCATCAGCCATGTGACCATTTTGTTGCAAACGCCGGATTTGATAATCATCGGCATCGGCGCTCTGCTTATTTGTTTCCTGGCAACCCTTTATCCGGCATATCAAGCTTCGGGGCTTGCGCCATCGGATGCACTACGGTATGAATGAAGAAAATTTGCAGCCGTCAGGCCGACAAGATACGCATTCAATGCCGGGGAGCGCGCTTTATCAGGTTAATGACCTGGTAAAGGAATATGAAGGACCGGCGGAAAGGCTGGCTGTGCTCAAAGGGCTTAATTTTTGCCTGCCGCATGGGGAGAGCGCAGCCATCTTGGGAGCTTCCGGTTGCGGCAAGAGTACGCTGCTGCATCTTCTGGGCACACTGGATACACCGTCTGCGGGAGAAATATGGCTGGAAGGACGCGAATTGTCCGGTCTTTCCTCTCCAGAGCGTGCCCGGGTGCGCAATGCGGATATTGGTTTCGTGTTTCAGTTTCACCATCTGTTGCCGGAATTTAATACCGTGGAAAATGTAGCCATGCCGGGCATTATTCAGGGAATTCCCAGGAACAAGGCCATGGACATGGCCAAGTCTGCTCTTGATATGGTGGGCCTCGGCGACCGTCTGGAGCAGCGGGTGACCACCTTGTCGGGCGGTGAAAGGCAACGGGCGGCCATAGCCCGGGCCATATTGCTGCACCCCAAGGTGCTTTTGGCCGATGAACCCACCGGCAATCTGGATGAAAAAACCGGAGCCATGGTGGGAGAAATATTGCTGGATCTCAACAGGCGGGTGGGCATGGCCCTGGTCATTGTCACCCATAATGCCGAGTTGGCGGCGTTAATGCACAGACGTTATGAACTTAAGGCCGGAGAATTATATGAACAAAGCGCTTAAGGCCGGAATACTTTCCTTGATTTGCCTGCTGACTGTGTTGGGGATTTCTTCCGCGTTCGGGCAGAACGCGCCCCAGCAGCGGGAAGCTCCGCGAGTGATGGTTTTTCCCTTTCAGGTCAACGGCGGCCCGGAAGTGGATAATTTGCGGGGACAGCTGCAGGATATGGTAATTCAGCGTTTGGTAGTTAAGGGTGTTCCGGTATTGAGCACAACGGCCACCGCGCAGGTTATCGAGCAGTTTAAGGTTACTTCGCTTGATCTGGCCACGGTGCGTAGCGTTGCCGGCAAAGTGGGCGCCACCCATGCGGTTTACGGCAGCCTTACCCAAGTGGGCCAAGGCTACAGCATTGACGCGCGCCTGGTCCCGGTTAAGGGCGATGGCGCGGCCATGCCCATTGTGGTGGAAAGCCGGGGTATGGCCAATGTGGTCGGCTCTGTAGATGAATTGGCCGATCGGGTGGCTGCGGTGGCCATTTCCCGGCAGGTTCTGGCCGATGTGCAGGTTGAAGGGGTGGAAACCCTCGACCCCGATGTGATTCTCATGCGCCTGTCCGTGCGCCGGGGCGACCCTGTTGACCGGGTGATTATCGACCGCGAAGTTAAAAAGAT
>CAZNBK010000111.1:0-8039 GCA_964571105.1 uncultured Desulfovibrionaceae bacterium | reverse complement strand
GTCGTAGAGCACAGAATATTGCAAAGCGCGCCGGTTGGCCCCGGTGGGCGCATTCCAGGCCGTGTCCAAAAGGTCGTCGATGACCTCGCGGGGGATATCCTTGTTTTTATATTGGCGCATGGAGCGGCGAGAAAGAATAAGGTCTTTCAGGCCTTGCGGGTCGTGCTGCCGGGTGACCGGCGGGCAGGCTTCCGGGGCCAGGCCGCCCACAGAGACAGCCGCTTCCGGGCAAACAGCCATGCAGTGACGGCATAGCGTGCAGGACGCACCTTCAATCATTACCGGAAAAGGGTCGAGAACCAGCAGCTCCGGGTGGCAGGCTTTTATGCACAAGCCGCACTGGGTACAGCGGTCGGCATCCACTTTAAAGTCATACATGCTCTTATCCTTGCGCGGCATAAGCCGTCAGAATCTCCAGGTGGATATCATCTCTGCCGGGAAGTGTAAAACAATACAGGCACTTGTGAATATTTTCACGCTCAAGGCCGTTTGCCTACCGGCAGGCAATGCCGCCGGGCTTAGCCATTGACGGAACAGGCGCTCTGGCCTAAATTCAAACATACCCGGTGGTTTGAGCCAGCTTTGGATTTGTCGGTTTTCGAGCAGATTGCGCCGGGTGAGGTTTTTCGTCTATGAATCACACCGCGCTTTTTTTTGATCGCCAGGATCACGAACTGCTGTTTATGGTCAACCGAATTCTGGAGCAGGACCGTGGCGCAACGAGCATAAAACCCCTGGTCGATCCCAACCTTCATCCCAGCGGCATCAAGCAGATGGCCATTACCAGTGAACTGCGGGTGGCCTATGCGGTTATCAACCTGCTTACCTCCCTTGAGGACGGCCAGCTTTCGGACCGCCTGCGCGCCTTGCAAACTCTGCGCGATGAAGTTTTGTATACAGGTGCAGACACCTTTCGCCGCAATACCGGCCGGGTGCTCATCCAAATTATGAAAGATCTGGTGCGCGCTTACGGCAATCACCGCCGCCAGCTCATGCTCGCTCATGATTTTTTGCGGGCTTCCGCCG
Source organism: uncultured Desulfovibrionaceae bacterium (assembly GCA_964571105.1). Lineage (GTDB taxonomy): Bacteria > Desulfobacterota > Desulfovibrionia > Desulfovibrionales > Desulfovibrionaceae > JAVBRZ01. The sequence goes on along the minus strand of CAZNBK010000111.1, from coordinate 7,013 downwards.
GAAATCCGCGCATCATAAGGGGGCTGTTGCGCCGCTATCATCTGCTGGAAATGCCTGAAGACTGGAGCCAGCTTTCTTTTGACGACCATGTGCACGACGCCCATACCAAAGGGCGCAAAACTTCCACACATCTGATCATGGACGCCTGGATCAAGGGCATTCGTTCGCTTACGGTTATCTATTACAATTACGTTGAACCGGCTGCAGCCCGTGAGTTGTTGCAGGCCGCCAAAATTATGGATATCACCGTGCGCATCGGCGTGGAGTTCAACGCCGGTTTTCGGGGAAAACTGGTGCAGTTTTTCTGGGTCCCCACCAATTTTACTTCCACGGACGCGTTTCTGGATTTCTTACAGTCGCCGGAAGTGGCGCAGCTCATGCGTGAAGGCCAGGCCGCGTCCTATTACCGCGAGGCTGTGGTGCACAGCCTGCTGGTCAATTTTAACGAAACGCATTTGCCGGGCATTAACGCCCATTTCAACGTGGATATGCAGCCGCTGGACCGGGTGGAGTTTGACACCTTTGTGGGTCCGGGGCAGGCTTCACGCCTGCATCTGGCCGAATATATTCACCGCGATCTGTTTCGGGCCTTTGAACGGCGGATAGAACACCTGCGTTGCGCATACGCTGAGGCCGATACAAACGGCTGCGCGGATATTTCGCGTTTGGTCGCGGAGATGAATGAGCTGGACCCGGAGACCATTCTGGAGCGCTGGCTTCTGCCCGAGGCCAACCCCGGCCTGCCCGACCCGGACCGACCGGTGCTGGACGAAAACGCGCCGGTTTTGCTGAGCTACAATATACACACCCTGGTGGACCGTTTGGCCAGTCTGCGCAGCAATTATGAATGCATTCTGACCCTGGCCAATGTGGATGCAAGTGATTTGCTGGAGATCATTTATGATTGCGGGGGGCGGGTTACCCACCTGGAGCTGTTCAACGTCAAGGAATACACCCGGGGGACGATCAGACATCTGCGCGAGGTCTGCCAACTGCGCCAGGCCATAAATGAAGGCAGCGTCATTGCCCTGAAGCGGATAATCCGGGGGTTGATCAATATCATGCGCAAGGGCGAAGAGGTTGATGCGCAGCGCTGCGAAAAGTTTTTGCGTATTTTAAAAGACATTCCCCGCTTGCAGAGTTTTTATGCTACCCACCCGCTGGAGGCCAGCCTGGGCAGCGATTCCACGGGCCGTTCGCACCGGCTGCTGGGCATGGGCCTGGTCTACCGGGAAAGCTTGCCCTTGCGGGCCAGGCGGGAGGCAGCCTCGCCGGAAACGCAGCATACCTATATTCCCATCCATACCACGGTCTGGCCGCGTGTGGATTTTTTGCCCAAAAAAGAAAGCACGGAATCGTTTTTTTCCGGACGCCGCGCCTGGCAGGATCTTCTGCCGTTCCGGCTTAAATACTGGCACAAACGTTCCTGGGTTGCAGGCAATGACGCCGCCTTTGATCTGGATCACGGCAATGTGGTGGCCTTGGGTGGGATTGATAAAGGCGCGCTCAACGAGATTGCTCTCGACCCGTCAGCCCAGGCCGCGCAACAGCAATTGCCCTTACACTTAAGCTATCTTCATACCCGGGTGCGGAACGCGCTCAAGCTGGCTATCGGTTTTATCCCGGCCATGCTCACCTTCCTGTACACCCAGGATTGGTGGCTGTTAGCCTGGTTTGGGGCGCTGCTCTGGTTTTTTATTACCTTTTCGCGCAACATCATCCAGGCCGTGCTGGCTGGACGGGGGGTACGCCGCACTTCGCTGCTGCGCTGGAATGATTATGTGGACTGGAACCGGATAGCCGACTCCCTGATGTTTACCGGCATATCCGTGCCCCTGCTGGATTTGCTGGTGCGGGCCTGGCTGCTCGGCAAGGGGCTGGGCGTGGACGTGGGCAGCCACCCGCTGCTGGTGTTCACAACCATTTCCGTGGTCAACGGTTTATATATTTCCGCCCATAATCTTTACCGGGGGCTGCCCCTGAGCGCGGTGGTGGGCAACCTTTTCCGCTCGGCCCTGGCTATTCCCACGGCCATGCTTTTCAATTTTTTGCTTATGGAAATCATGCTGGCCGCCGGATTGCATAATTACCTGCTCTATCTTGAGCAGGGCGCGGCCATTGTCACCAAGCTGGCTTCGGACTGCGTGGCCGCTGTAATTGAAGGACTGGCCGACCGGGGCCGCAACTTGCGCATCCGCTATTATGATTACGAGCTCAAGCTCAAGCAGCTTTTGGGCGCTTATGCCAAAATGGAGCTGATTTTCCCGGATCGCGATGTGCTGGAGGTGCTCAAGCAGCCCAAGGAGCTGATCCGGACCATGACCGCCGAGGCCAGGGGCCTGGAGCGGACCATTATCATCAATGCCCTGGATTTGATGTATTTCTGGATGTACCAGCCGCGGGCCGTAACCGCGCTGCGTGGGTTTGTCCGGCGCATGACCCGTGAGGAGCGCATCATTTTTGCGCGCTCCCAGAATGTGCTGGTGCGGGAAAAAGAAATCAGCCAGATGTTTGTGGAGGGCCTGGTGGGGCGTAATTTTGCCCCGGCCCTGGCCTTTTATCTGAATCGTTACTACGAGTATCTGGAAGCCATGTACAAGCTCATCGGCGAGACCGGAAAACCTGAAGATCCGGAGCATCGGCACGATGCTTTCATGCTGGGCAAATGATGAGCAGCTTGCTGCTGCGCTTCGTTGCGCCAGAGCACCGAATACTTAAAAAAATCCAGTTGCCAATGCCGAATTGACGGACAGATTGTTGCCTGGGTGTTCAGCGTTTACTGTTGGATCCGGTTTTGGGCGGTGTGGTGCCCACGCCGGTGAAGTTTGAGCTTGGCGTGCCCGGCTGGGGCAGGGGGCTCATGGTTCGCCGTGAGGCTTCAAAGTCGCGGATGGCGGCGTCCTTGCCTTTTTTAAGCAATTTGTCGCGTTTCTTTTCAAACACCGCTGCGGTGCGCACGGCGGCAATGGTCAGCGAGATAATGGCCGAGAACAGGACCATGGCCTTCTGCATTTCCCATTTATCCTGGTAAACCAGCCGCGAAATAATCGGCCAGTTTGCTTTTTCGCCGTAGTACAGCAGCAGGGGCAAACCGACAAACACCAGCACCAGAGCGAAAATCTCCAGCCAGAGAAATGTTTTGCCCATGATGAAAGTAAACAGGGTGGAGTCGCGGACAATGCGCAAAAATTTGATCTTGTGTTCCAGTTTTTTCAGCATTTCATCCAATTGATCGGCGATGCTGTTGGCTTTGCTGAAATTGTCCGACACCTGTAAATTGGCTGACAGCGCCCAGTTCAGGTTATGGGTGATTCTGTTGTGGCTGCGGTTGAATTCTACCAGCAGGCGAGGGAAGGGAAACCAGGCCGCTTCTTCGGTTACGCGGTTGAGCCGCTGCGCGTAGGTTTTAAACCGGGTGCGGATATCCCTGGCTTCCCGGGCTATTTCATCCTGCATGCGTTTTTCCAGGGCCATGCGGCTCTTGATAACGCGCTGGTAGGGCACGAAGTTGGCCACGCCGCCCATTTTCAGCAGGTTTTCGATGCGCTCCGTGGCTTCAACGGCAAATTTGTTGTCCGCAGTAAACCAGGTTGCCAGTTCATTGCGCAGCCGCTCGAGATTGGCGACTTCGCTGTGGGCCTGTTCCTCGGTGATGGTCCACAAGGAGTGCAGCCCGGTGAGCACCTGCACGCGACCGCGCTCGATTTCCGGGTCAATGAGCATGCGGTTGAAAAAGTTGGGGTCTTTGTCGATGAGCGCGGCCAAATGCGGCATGGCCTGGTCGGCAAAGCCCATTTTTATCTGGCAGACGATATTGCGGTAAGCAGGCTCCAGCCAGTCCGGGGTGAGCGTGAGAATGGCCGAATAGAGCAGGCCGGCATTTTCATATTTGCCGTGAATTTCTGTGAGCCTGGCCTGTAAATAGCGCACATAAGCCATTTGCAGAGGCGTGTGTACCAATACCTCGGCTTCTTTCCACAAATCCATTGCCCGCAGGGGGTCGTCGCGGTCCAGGGCAATAAAGCCGTTGAGCGTTTTGATGCGGTAATCGCGTAAAATTCTCTGCCCGGCGGCCAGCAGGTCCTTTTCCATGGGAATGAGCTCTGCCGTGGGCATGATGTCCAGAATGCGCCACACCGGGCTGTCGTCCTGGGGGTTGGGCTGCCCGAAGCCCTGGGCCGGGTCTTTGCTGGTGGTCAGCCATACCCGGCGCATCATGTGGTGCTGACCCATATAATTGATGTCAAACACCGCCCTGGCCATGGTATGCCCGGCGCCTTCTTCGGCCATAAGCAGGTTCAGCAACCCGGCGTCACCCTCGGCTTCCATGACCTGATTGATTTCCTTAAAAGCCGCGTTCATTTCCGAGAAATCCATGACCGCCAGCTTTTTCCAGGTTCCCGGACTCCATTCTTTTAGCTGCCGGGAGGGGCATTGGGCCGGCTGGTGGCTGCGCAGGCCGCAGTAGAAGCACTGGGGGTGCCTGCCGCTGACCAGGTGAACCGCAATATCCACCGGCAAAGAACCGACGCTGGCGCCGTCTTCCAGCACCGGACTGACGCTGCTCCAGTCTTCCATGGAGCCTTTGGGCGCGGCAAAGCGGACCTCATGCACCTGAAACTCGCTGCCCATGAGGTAGCCGTTGCGGAAGGTCATGACCGGAAAATCGGGCATGAGCTGGTCCCAGTCCAGGGGGATTTTATCCGGTAATTCGTTGTTGAAATTGAGGCCGCGCTTATCCACAATGACCATGACGCAGGGCCAGTATTTTTCGCGTTCTTCTTCTTTGAGGCGCTTGACCAGATTAAAAAAGTCCGTGGCCCAGGAACGCAGCTGTTTCAAATGATCCAGGGGGAAGAGCAGGAAATTGTTGTGCAGCGTATACTTGAATTTCTGGCGGGTCAGGATGTTTTCCAGCTCGCCGAAAAATTCGCGCCAGCCCATTTGGAAGCCTTTTTCCAGGGGGTTGCCAAGCGGTTTGAGCACACAGTACCAGCCGGTGCCGCTCTGGTAGGACAGGCGGGAATCCACCGATAATTTTAACCAATCATCCTGCACCAGCCCAGGGGGGCGCTCTTCGCCTTCAAAGCTGATGCCGGGCAACCCTTGAGAAATGCCCGTGGCCGCCGGATGGAACCAAATGTTGAAGGTCAGGGGCGGCTCGAGCATTTGACCTGCAAAGGCGGGGTGCAGGCGCAGGTCTTTTCTTTGATTGTCGCCAAAGGCCAGGGTGGCGGGCATGACCACCACAGACAGGGGCATGCCTTGAAGTTTGGCCCAGAGCTGCAACCTGGCCAGGGCCAGGAAGCCGTCGGTCTGCACAAAAAACCATAAGGCTTGCTGTGAATCTTGCTTCAGGCAAAGCCCGCCATACTCTTGCAGCGTTTGTACGGCTGACGGGTTCAGCTCGTCGCGCCAGACCAGCCACACGGCAAGGCCGTCGGCTTTACGCCGTTCCTGCTCGGCGGGCATGCCCGTGAGGTTTTCAAGTAATGATTTCAGCTGCTCCATTTGTATCCGCCCGGCGCGTCGGCCTTAAGGCTTTCCTGGTCTGCCGTGTTAATAATAAGTCCGGGTTATGTTTCCGCAAGGCGCAGGCTGGCGGTAAAACTGGCCGGATTGGCTGAAATTGATGCAATTATTATGCCTGAGGCTGGTTGTCGGACTCAGGCTGAGTTGCGGTTTGGGCAGAGCCGTTGCCTTGCTGGTGGGCTTGTTGCTGGGCTTTGGCCGAAGGTTTGCGCAAGGCGTGAATTTCCGGGCGGACGTCATCCCAGGTCAGATCGGGCCAGGCCGGTGCCGGGCCTTGCGGCAGAATAACTTCACGACTGTTTTCGCGGTTGGTGATGCGCACCCGCAGCGGTCCCGCATACTGTTTGGCTTTTGGGCTGTATGCAGCCACAAAGGCCGCCGCAGAAAGCAGCCGGTCTTCACTCCAGTCGGCGCCGGGCACGGGACGGGCTAGCCCCACAGGCCCGGGGAAATCAACGGTTTTGAATAAAAAATCCGTATCTTTGGCCAGGTTTTGCAGCGCCTCGTTATCGGCCTGGTTGCGCCCGATGCAGAGCCAGTGCAGGCCATCCCAAAACTGCCGACCGAGATTGGCCAGGTAAAAATCGGCAGCCCCGGCTTCGGGCAGATATTTGAGCACCGGCCAGTAACGGCGGGCATTTTCTTTTTCCGCCAGGCGGCAGCCCCCGCCGGGCGTTGGGATGTCCGCATCTTCCAGGCCGAATTTATGGGCCAGTTCAAACTGGTCATTGCGCCCCCGGCCCCAGATGCCGCAGAGCAGGTCACGGTTGACCCGACCGTCTTCTTCCATGGGTGTGGGCGGCAAATGCAGGGCTGAAAGCGGTCGCAACAGGCAGTCCCGGACATCGGCTTCACGACTGATGCGGTTAAGGGTGTCGCGCCGCTGCGACATGGGGCGCTGCCCCAGCACTTCGCCGGTGGCCAGAAAGGTGGCCCCGTATTTGGGCAGCAATGTTTTGGCTTCGCGCAGGAGCAGAATTTTGCAGTCTACGCAAGGGTTAAGCACTTTGCCGTAGCCGGTGGACGGCCCGGCCTGCATCATGCGTATAAAAGCTTCGCCGCAGTCAATGAGCGCAAGGTCGAGTCCGAACTTGCGGGTCCAGTATTTCCTGGCTGCGGGTTTGCCGAAAAAAGGGGTAAAAAAGTGCAGGCTTTTCACGCGCAAGCCCTGCATTTCCAAAACCTTGACCGCTAAAATGGAATCCAGGCCGCCGGAAAACAAGGCCAGGACATCATAAATTGGTTCGCTCACAACTCATCTCCGGCGCATATTGTACATGGTTAACGACCGGAGTGCCAGGGGATAATCCCGGGTTTTTAGCGCAGTTTAACCTTGAAATTATACATCGGGAAAATGCTCTGGCGCTGAAACCAGAACGGGGAGAGAAGATTCTTTCTCTCCCCGCAAGCGGTGCATTATTCTATGGAGGACAGAAAACCGGCCCCGTCCGCAGAAAGGGCTGGCATGGCCAGTTGGTTTT
>CAZNBK010000110.1:3684-8108 GCA_964571105.1 uncultured Desulfovibrionaceae bacterium | reverse complement strand
AGCGGCTCGCCGGACACGTACACGCCGTTGCCGTCAAACTTAAACGGCTCAAGCAATACACGCAGGGCCTTATAAATTCCCAACTTGCCCTTGGCCTCCTCCGGGGGCAGAAAAACGTACAGCTCCTCCCCGGCCCTGGTCCAAGCCACATACGCAATATGCAGGGCCTCGCGGGCCTGGGCGGCCAAATTGCGGAAGTAGCGCCCGCCCATGGCTTTGCGGTCCTTGAGCAGCACCTGGCTGCCGGAAATTTCCAGCGCCCCGAAATCGTCCAAAGCTTTAACGTCAAAATCGTTAAACGGCACGATGACCACCGGAAATTCCAAGCCCTTGGCCTTGTGCATGGTCATGATCCGCACGGCGTTCAAACTTTCGGCCACGGGCAATTTTTCCGCTGTGCCCGGGCTTTCCCACCAATCCAGAAAGTCAGACAATGTTTTGCGGTCACGGGTTTCCGACAAATACAACAATTCCAGAAAACGCCTCAAAAACACATCATCCTGCGGGCAGCGCCGCCAGACCTCAAAACGGTCCAACATCTCGAACGTCAGATCATAAGCGCCCATGAACCCCGCCTGGTTATAAAACGGGGCCAGCCATTCCCGCCAGATATCCGGGAAATCCCGCTGCGCGGCCACAAGCAACGGCTCTCCATGCAGGGTCAGCAGCCAATCGTTGAGTCTGGCGGTTTTAAACCCGCTCACCGCTAAAAAAATATCCTCGCTGCACAAAAACGCAAACAAGGCCGGATCATCCATGGGATTATCCATGAATTTCAAAAAAGCCGTAATCTGTTGAATGAGCGGATGGTCATTGAGCAAAAGGCTGTTTTCCGTGAGCACCGGCACATTCCAGGCCGCCAGCCAGCGGGCCAGGGTCCTGGCCGAGTCATTGCCGCGCACCAGAATGGCAATGTCCGATAAAGGCCGCCGGGGTAAAAGCTCGTCAAGCAGCAGGGGTTTCAGGTAATCGTAAACCGTCCGGTATTTCTCCCGCAAATCATCATACCCGGCCCGTTCTTCTTCACCCTGCCCCAGTTCATCCGGGGTAAGCTCGTCCGGGTGGATGTCGCTGTAGAGAATTTCCGCGTCCCCGTCAGCAGCCTCCACAGGTTCCAACCGGGTCAGGCGCACATAGCCGAGTTCGCGGAAAGCGGCCCGGGCCTCGGGCACACACTGCCTGGTCCGGTCAAAAGCCGCTTGCAGGTCGGCCTGCATTTCATTTATCACCTCAAGCGGACAATCCTTGCCCAGCACATCCCGGCTCACGTCCAGGGCCACGCTCGCGTTTTCCAGACCGGCAAAGACTGCGTTGTTAAACTCCACAATGCGGCCCATGCTCCGCCAGTTGGCAGGCAGCGGGTTTTCCACAGCAGTCTCGGCCATGCGCCGCAAGCGCTCGTCGTGCAGCACCTCGCCGAACAAAGCCGCGTCCCCGCCACGCCAACCATAAATAGCCTGCTTAACATCGCCCACATAGACCACATCGCCGCCCTGCGACAGGCATTCCTCGGCCAGCGGAGCCACCGCCGCCCACTGGGCGCGGCTGGTGTCCTGAAATTCATCCATGAGCAAATGGTTCAGGCGCGCCCCAAACCGGCAATACGCCTCGGACGGCCCATGCTCGTTTTCCAAAATCTCGCGGGTGGTCCGGCTCAGCAGCGAAGCGGGCAAAAGACTTTCGTTTTTCAGATACTCCCGGAAAGGTTCGGCCAAACGAGCGGCCAGGCGCGCATAGGGCAGAATGCGCCGGGCCTCGCGCAAGATTGACGACCACGGCAAAGCATGGGCATAGGCCGCCTTCCACGCCGCAAACAGCGCTTCCGCCTCTTCGTCAGCCGCTACAGACCCTTTGTTCAGCAGCGATTGTAAACTTTCGGCGCGGGCCGTCTTGGACTCGGCGTTCAATTCATCCTGGAGGGTCCAGGTTAAATTCTTATGCAAAAGCTTTAAAATACGCGCGTTGGCCAACAAATTTTTGCGCGCGATACCCTGCAATAAATTCTGCGCGGCATTGCGCAACTGCGCTTCCAGCTCATGCTGAAAGTCTTGCATGACCGCATCAGTAGCCAGGTCCGGCAGGTCCCCCTGCGTCCAGACCAGGCCGATGAGCTTGAGCACGGTAGGCGCCAGACTGGACGGAACAGCGAAACCGACCTTGGCGGTGTCGTCCAATACCGCGCGGCTACAGTCCGTAAGCAGGGCGCGCAGCTCAGCATCGCCCAGCCTGGCGGCCTCTTGCTGCTGCTCAAAAAAAACTTCAAATTGCCCGGCCAAATCGTCAGCAAACACCGGCGCGAAATCCGGCGGTAAATTCAGAGTATAGGCGGACAAACGCGCCAGCATGGTCAGCAGGCTGTCAATGGTGCGGATATTCACAGAGCTGAAACGCCGCAGAATATTGTCCAGCCGCGCCCGGGCCTCTTCCGGGCTGAACAGTTCCGCGCCGTTCCCCTCAGCCTGGCCCAGGCCGTATTTTTTAAGCTCGCGGATGAGCCGTTCTTTCATTTCCGTGGCAGCGGCATTGGTAAACGTGGCCGCCAAAATCTCAGACCAGGCGTGCGGACGCTTACTGGCGCGGCCCAGCTCGCGCAGGGCCAGGTCAGAGCGCGTGTCCGACGCGGCCAGAAGTTCTAGGAAACGCTGAATCAGGGTGTATGTTTTGCCCGACCCGGCAGATGCTTTGATTTGTTCCAGTTTCCCCATGCTTAGAAAACTACTCTCCAGGGGTTGCCCCCGGACTCTGCCGGGCAACGGAGAATCTGCTGCCCCGCTGCCCTTGAAAGGCATTTACAATACACGCAGCCGCTTAGCCGCATCGGATATTTTCCCAATATACAATTTCAAGGTTAAAATGCTCTAGCACGGGATATCGGGCACCATGCCTTTCAGGCTGAGCTGCCCGGTGGACTCAAGCACTGCCCGCCAGTAGTCCGAGGCGATGTTCAGCTTCTGGCGCTTCAAAGTGACCAGGGACAAGGGCAAGTGCACATAACGGCCCATCAGCCTGGCCGCAACCATGGCGGTTTTCCCGGCCATGGCCGCATGCACGGCATGCTGCCCCAACAGGCCGCAATAAACGCGGTCATTGGCGTTGGCAGGCACAGAGCGGATAATATAGCTGGGGTCGATATATTTTAACCCCACAGAAAGCCCCTTGCCCGCAAAATAATCTTTGATTTCCTTGCGCAGATAATCGGAAATATCCGCCAGAACAATATTGCCCGAGGCGTCGGACTCGTTGGTTTCGGTAAGCAGGTGCTGCCCGGCCCCTTCGGCCACCACGATAACCGCGTGTCTTCTTTCGCGCAGGCGCTTTTCCAGGGCGGGCAGCAAGCCCCCCTCGCCTTCCATGCTAAAGCGCGTTTCCGGCACCAGCACAAAATTCACTTCCTTGATGGACACCGTGGCGTGCGCGGCAATAAAGCCGGACTCGCGGCCCATGAGCTTGACCAGGCCAATGCCGTTGCACATGCCCACAGCCTCGGTATGCGCGCACTGGATAGCCTCGGCGGCCTTGTCCACTGCGGTTTCAAACCCGAATGAAGGGGAGATGAAGTTGATGTCGTTATCAATGGTCTTGGGTATGCCGATAACGGAAATGCGCAGGCCCCGCTGCGCCACTTCCTCCTGAATGCGCATGGCTGCACGCATGGTCCCGTCGCCGCCGATAAGAAAAAGCACGTTGACATTCATGCGCTCCAGGGCGTCGACCACATCCTCGGGCGGCTGCGGCCCCCGCGACGACCCCAGAATGGTGCCGCCGAACTGATGGATATTGCTGACTTTTCCCGGAGTCAGTTCCATCAGTTCATGTCCGTATTTGGGGATAAAGCCTTCCAGGCCGTAGCGCACGCCAAGCACGGCAGGCACCTGATAGGAGTGATAAGCCTCCATGGTAATGGCCCGGATAACGTCGTTGATGCCCGGGCAAAGCCCGCCGCAGGTGACGATGGCGCATTTGGTCTTGGAGGGATCAAAATATAATTCCCGGCGCGGCCCGGCCAGCTCAAGGCCCACGAGCCGGGGGTCTTGCGTGTCGGGCAAAAATTCGTCATCCAGGAAAAAAGGAAACGGCGAATCGTCCACATAGCGGCAAAATTTAAGCGGGGTTGGAATTTTGCGGTTTCCAAGCTGGGCGATATGCACAGGCTCCAGATGCGGCGTTATTTTCTCGGTCATGAGCGCTCTCCTTGGAGGCGGGGTGTTATTACGAATCCATCAGGCGCGGGGCGTCAGCCCCAGTTCGGAGGCCACGGGGGTCATGGCCGCAATGGCCAGGCTCAGAAAATCATTAAGTTCCAGGCCGAGACTCGCGCATTCCTTTATGGTTTCACGGTTTACGGAAGCGGCAAAAGCCTTGTCTTTCATTTTTTTCTTGAGGCTCCCGGCCTGCATGCCGTCCATGCCCGTGGGCCGCACCAG
>CAZNBK010000110.1:0-3674 GCA_964571105.1 uncultured Desulfovibrionaceae bacterium | reverse complement strand
TGGCGGGCTGATTGGCGGCGTCGTCGGGGCGGCAGTTGTGCGCCCTGATGGCGTGCAGGGCTTCGGGCGGCAGTTGCCCTTCCAGCATGTCCGCGCCCTGGTAGCCGTGCGCGGCCATGTCGTGCGCGGTCAGGGGATAATCGAGGTCGTGCATGAGCCCGGCCAGGCCCCAGAGGTCTTCGTCCTCGCTAAAGTGCGCGGCCAGGGCCCGCAGCACCGCTTCCGAGGCCAGGGCGTGCTGGATGAGGTTGGCTTCCGGATTTTGAGCCTTGAGCAGATTTAATCCTTGATCACGGCTGAGCATGGCGCCTCCGTTAAAAAATAAATTCTGTTCCAAACATAGTAGATAAAACAATTTGCCCGAAAAAGCCAGAGCGGGAGGCAAGGCGAGAACAATTGATAATGGACAATGGACAATTGATGAATCTTCCGGCCACTCTTTCCTTGTCATTCCGAACATCGTGAGGCACCCATCTTTCGCCGGTTGGGGGCGGGATAAAAGCGGAAAACACAGGCGGAAAACATTTGAAAATTCGCCATAAATACTATGATACGAACGGTATAACGGACTTTGGGGAGTGTTTTACCGATTTCGGACCGTGGCGCGGCTGGCGCAGGGCAATTTACTTACAACCATTTTCAGGAGGATGGAATGGATTTTAACCTTACCTCTAACCCACAACAATTTTCCAGGTCCGGCCTGCGCAGGCTGGTGCTGGCCGTGCTTCTGGTCTTTGCCCTCAGCCCGGTCGGGGCGGCCTTTGGCCAGGGGAGCAACTTTACTGTACCAACCAACGGGCTGGAAACCCACAAGGGCGGCTGGGTTTACTCATCCGGCGACACCATCATTTTGGACGGCGACGATAGCTCGCTCCTTGGGCAATTGCTCAATTACACCGGCATCGGCAGCGACATTGCCCTGACCATCAAAAGCAGTGCCGAGGGCACGCGGCGTGTCATTTCGCCGAACGTGGGCTATACCACCCTGCCAACCGATGGCGGGTTTATGAGCATCCTACTGCCCGGCTATGGTGAAATAAACGCCCTGACCCTGAACGACCTGGAAATTTCCGGGTTCAGCACCCAGCCCGCAGCTGATAACGAAGGCAGGGGCGGCGCTCTGCACCTTAATGCGGTAACCTCCTACTTGAATGGCAACAACCTGGTTTTCAGCAATAACACAGCCCTGGGCTTTACCGATTCAAGCGGCACAGGCTGGGGTGGTGCGATCTGGGGCGGAACGGTGGTACTTAACGGCGGCAAGATTCTCTTCACCGGCAACAGCGCGCAGGGTGGCGCGGCGGCGGCTGTCAGCAGCAGCGCCCAAAGCTCCGCCCATGGTGGCGCCATTTATGCCTCTAGCGTGGCCCTCATAGATGGCCTGTTTACCTTCAAGAACAACCGGGCGCAGGGCGGCGAGGCCCAGGGCGCCGACAGCAGCGCCAAAGACTCCGGCCTGGGCGGCGCGGTGCATGTCGGAAACTCGTTTGTGATTTCAGGCTCGGCCCTGTTCGAGGGTAACTCCGCCGGCACGGACAGCAACGGTGATGTAACCTCCGGCCTGGGCGGCGCCGTGTTCATAAACACAGCTGTTGGGTCGGGCCTGACGGTGCAACAACTGTACTTTGCCCCCGCCAGCGGCAAAAGCATTGTCTTTTCCGACAACGAGCACAACCCTGGCAACTACGGGGCCACCGCCAACTCCATCTATTTCGGCAAGCTTAAAGATGGCGATTTCACCTTTACCCCTTACATCGCGCCCGAGGCCGGGGCCTATGTGCTCATGTTCGACCCCATTGCCTCACAGCCCACCGATCCCGGCGTCACCGGCTATACCGGCGACCTGGCCCTCAACCTGAGAAAACAGGGCGCGGGCCTGTGGGCCCTGGGTGGTGATAGCGAACTCCTCTCCAACACCAACCTGACCCTGGAAGACGGCGTCTTCCACCTTATGGAAGGGGCCCGCCTGGTGTTGGGCAACTCAGACGGCAGCACCACCGGGACCATGAACTTCGCGGGCGGCACCTACATGACCTCCTTGAACACCGCCCTGGACGGCCTTGTCGCTGCTTACCGCCGACACAGTTACGGCCACGGCTGAAACCAATGTGACCGTATCCGGCATCAATCGCCTGAGCACGGGCGCCACCACCGCGGCCCTGCCCTTCATCAGCCTGAAAACCGGCACGGCCATGGCCCTGGACGAGCTTAAAGGCTTTGAGAATGACCGGGCCAAAGTGGAAGTTGTCACTTCCGGCAGCGACTACCAACTGGTTGTCACCAAGTATAAAGATATCAGCGGGCTGTCCGGCAATGCCCAGAATCTGCCCGTTTTCAACGAGTCTTCCACCGCCCTGCAAAACGAGCTGACCAACTATTTCGACCAATTGGCCGTTGACAGCTGGTATACGGGCGGAACTTTGATCGATGAAGACCCGACAAAAGACCTGGAAACCGTGTCCGGCAACGACCAGGCCAACAACGCCCTGGCCCTGCACAGCACCATCAAAAACCTGACCGCCAATGCGGCAGGCCGCGTCAACGCCTGGCAGCGCGCGACTATACCCCAGCTCGTGCTTGACGCGAGCGGTCCGAACGGGTCAACCGCCCCCGGCGCGGCTTATGCGGAAAACCCGGCCAACCGCTTCTGGCTGCGCGGCGGCTATGCCCGGGCCGACATGGACAACCGCGGCGCGCAAACCGGCTTTGACGCCGACATCTACAGCACCGCGCTGGGTTACGACCTGGTGCTCACCGAAAACTGGCTGGCCGGTTTGACCCTGGGCTACGCCTACACCGACCTCGAAGCCAAGCGCGGCGGGCATACCGACATCGAAACCGACACCTGGTTCGTCGGCCTCTACGGCGGCTTCTCCCTCGATAATTGGCTGGCCCGCGCCGATATCTACTATGCCTATTCCGATTCCGAATCCAAAAACCGCTACACCACCGGCAACGCCCGCACCGAAGGCGACTGGAACACCCACCACTTCGGTGTGGACCTGGAAGCCGCCTACCGCTTCAATATCGACGGCCTGATCAACGTCTCGCCCTTCGTCGGCCTGGAATATTACCACGCCAGCCAGGAATCCTACTCCGAAAAGCTGGTCTCCGGCTCCGGCAATGCCGCCCGCCACTTCGGCTCGCAAGATTACGATTCCTTCCAGATACCCGTGGGCCTGCGCTTTGACGGCACCTACCAGATGGGCGACTCCGCCACCCTCAGCCCCGAGCTGACCCTGGCCTATGCCCACGAGTTCGGCGACAAAGACGGCAAAATCAAGGCCCGCTATGTGGGCGGCACCGACTCCTGGACCGCCAAGTCCGTTGATCCCGGACGCGACGCCTTCCTGGCCGGATTCGCCTTAAAGGCCGAGTTCAACGAAACCTTTGAAGCCGCCATCGGCTATAACCTGGAGCTGCGCCAACGCTACATGGAAAACAGCGTGGACTTGCAGTTTGGGTATAAGTTTTAGTAACGCGACAACCCGGGAGGGTAAACCAACAGAAAAGCTAAAGGCGGCCTGGTTATCCGGGCCGCCTTTTTTACATTAAGTCATGCTCGCGCAGTCGGGCATGATTTGATTAAAGTCCCCTGCCCAAAGTCCAGAGGCCGCTCCCCTGCGGGCAAAGCAAGCTGTGCACTCCCTAATTGGGGTGCAGGGGATCATCCC
>CAZNBK010000109.1:4428-8139 GCA_964571105.1 uncultured Desulfovibrionaceae bacterium | reverse complement strand
CCTGGCCGGTAATCAGCATGTCCGCGCCTTTGGCGCGAGCCATGGCCATGGCCCGGTTCAGGCTGGATAATTGCTTGGAGCTGTCATATTCAATGACCGGAAGCATCTCTTCCTTGATCCAGGTTTGCCAGAATATGCGGCTGACTTCCTGCGCAAGATACTCGCCCTCATGCGGCGGCATGGCTTGCATCATTCTGAAAGGCACCAGCAAGGCGGTAGGGGCATTGGCAGGTATTTCTGCGGGGTAAACATGCACTTCCGGGGCGTTTCGCTCCACCCACTCATATTTGAACAAAGTGCCGGACCCGATATCCATATTCAGCTTGCGCTCCACGCCGGTACCGGTGCATGAGCTCAGCCACAGGCAGACAACCGCCAAAATGGTGATGCGCCAGAGCATTGTCTTTGAAAAGCAATTTTTTTGACAGTTTTCCGTCTGTTGGAACATGCCGCCTCCTTGCGGGCTAATGGCCGCAGCTTATAGCATTTAACGCTTGACAAAGGCCCTTGGGGCGGAAGCAAATCCCGCCCAAGCCGTTGTCAGCGGCATGGCGCGTTGCTTCATGCCGCCGGAGCATTTCGTCGCTATACACAATTTAAACGTTGAAATGCTCTAATTGCAACATCGGGAAATTATTGAATAAAATTGGTAGGAGGCTGGTTTTCCTGCATGGTTTTGAGCACCTGTGCGCGAATCTCCACGAGCCCCTGCCTGACTTCCAGACGCTGCTCCATGGATAAATTGCAAAATTCAGGCCGATTGGCCAATTGCTCCAAACGAACCAGCTCTGTTTCCAGCAATTTGAAGCGGGCGGCCTCACCTATTTCCAAAGAACAAAGCTGACCGGCCCGAGTGACCAGGTCCCGCAGATCGGCTGAAAAAGCCATTATCGCTTCCGGTCGGACATGCCTGCTCACGGCTCGCTGCACACGGCGCAAGCGCAAATGCTCCTGCAAAGAGTCAAAAAGATTACTCATGTTACCTCTTGGAGAACTTTTTCGCTTTTAAAGTGCTTCGGCTTAAAAGCTCCCCGCTACTATTACTTTAAGCACTAGCAGGCAAAGGTAAACAGGTAAGATAACCAGGAGAACCAGAACAGGATTGGCGCGATACACCCGGATGCAGGCAAAAAGAAACAGTCCCGAGGCCCAGAGCATCCCCAGTGCGGTGCCGACAAACGGAATAACCGAGAGCAGCAACGGCGCGGCTGTATAAGAAACCAGGCGGATCATGCCGGGCAGAGTGGCTTGTGCCCGGCCCAAAATCCGTAAGCCGAGGGAGACCAGTACGGATAAAGCCACAAGAAACGCCAGCCAGACAAGCGGCGCGGCCAGCATAATCGACAGCGGTTCGGCCAGTTGGAAAAGCGTCTGCTCCGTGCCGAACCCGAAAGCTCCGGCAATGCCGGGCATGAGCTTCAGCCAGGCCTGAAACAGATAGGTTTGCAGTAAGGCCACCACCAGGAAAAAGACCAGTGCAGGCCGGGTTTTACGGGAAGCAGCCAGTGCGGTGGTCAAACGGCGCGGTTTCAGCAACGCCAGGCCCACAGTTTGAAAAAAAGCTTTGAACAACCCGATTTCGCGGCATTGCTCCCAAGGCACGCCTTGGCCCGGAGCGCGTTCCTGTTCCCAGTCGGGGTAGGCCGAAGCCCCCCCGGGGCTTTCCAGATATTCGTCATCGGCCCAATGCTCGCCCAAAGAGGCCACGCGGTCCCAAAGATCTTCCTCGGCAACCCCAGGAGCCCCCTGCCCAGCCATGTCTGACGACACCGGCTCCATGCCGCCACCGCCCATATGCCCGTCTGCCGGGCGCATATCTTCAGGCGTGTCCCCGGCGTTCTCGGACAAATCGCGAAACCGGAATTTATGACGGCATCTGGGACAGGTCGCAGCCTTGGCCGTGGCCGGTATCTTGGTTTCATCCACGGTACGGGAAAAATTGCAATTGGGGCAGCATATGATCATGGATTGTCCTAAATATCCTTTGCAGAGCAAAAGCAAGCCCTGCAACCGCCTGAATCATCTTACGCAACGCAGTGTATAGCTTAGGCCGAAGTAAATCAAGAGCGCCCGCTGCCTCCTGACGCCGGAATATTCCTTTGCCCGGACAGTTGAATAGTCTGCGCATCCATGTATACACTATTTGTGTCAGGCTAACGAATGAGCCGCGCAACTACGCGCCCGCAAACGGAAAAAAGACCAGAGCCAGCCTGCATATATACACGAGAACCGGGGTGATTTTTGCGCAAGGCACGCGCTGCCGGACAGCAATGCGCCCAACAAGCGCCAACCTTATCCACGCTGAAACCACGGGAGGGATTTATGGATTTCCTAAAATTTGTCTCCGATGCCCGCACCTGCCGCCGCTACGACGCGGCCAAGGAACTCGGCCAGGCAAGCTTGAGCCGTCTGGTGGACTGTGCCCGCTTAACCCCCAGCGCCGGCAACGGGCAGGTTTTGCGCTACTTTACGGTGTACAGCCCGGAAATGCGCGCCAAGCTTTACCCCGCCCTGAAATGGGCCGCAGCCCTGCCCGACTGGGGTGGACCGGAAGAAAATGAGCGCCCCACGGGTTATATTGTACTTTTGGGCCCCAAAGACCAAGACGGCAAAACCCCGTTCACAGCGCACATCGATCTCGGCATAGCCGCGCAAACCATCCAGTTGGCAGCCTGGTACGAAGGCATCGGCGCTTGCATGTTCCTGTCTTTTAATCCGAAGATGATTGAGGAGCTTTTGCCGGTGCCCGGGGGCATGGGAGTGCTCCTGGTTATCGCCCTCGGCTACGCCAAGGAAATACGCCGTTTAGCGCCGCTGCGCGAAGATGGCGGGATCAAATATTACCGGGATGCCCAAGGCGTGCATTTCGTGCCCAAACGGGAACTCAAGGATGTGCTGCTGGGAGAATTCTGAGTATCCAATAAACTCAATATAAAAAGGCCGGGGTTTCAACCCCGGCCTTTTATCACTTACAGGCAGTTTCGTCCTTGGCTGCCGCCGCCTCGCCAACGCCCCGCGAGATTAAGCTAACCATCATTGTATTGATGCTTACCCCGTCACGTTTGGCCAAACCAGCCAGAGCTTCATGAAGAGAGCGGGGAAGACGGGCAACAAGCTTGGCAGGTTGGGGTTTTCCCCACAGTTTCGCCGCACTGAGCCACTCCTCTTCCGCATCCGCCGCGTTCTGGACAGCCTCCTCAATAGTATCCCCATCCGACACGCAGCCGGGTAAATCCTTGAAGGTGACCAAGTAGCCTCCTCCCTCCTCTTCAGTCATCCGGCGTATTTCAAAAGGGTTTTTGGGAGCTTTCATTTTATATAAATCCTTTTTATCATTTATCAATTTAATCACTTTATTATTTTAATCATTCTTTATCAGTTTATATTTATATAAATCTAAGGATTTAAAAATATCATTAGCTTAAAAATATCATTTTATTATTTTCTGTTATACACCCTGCTTCAATCAATCCTTGTCATTTTGCTCTACTATCGAATCAACAAGGTTCAAAAATTTGCCAATGTAAATTGGCTTAATGGGCCTTTTTGCAGGGACGGTTACATGGTCTCCGCAAGGACTACGAAAAACTACATGGCTCCCCCCTCTACTCATCCACTCTAATCCAATGCTATCTGCGACTGCCTGCAAATCTTCAATTCGCCAATCGCGTGGATTTGCGTGCATTTTAGCAATCTTTTTTTGTATATTTC
>CAZNBK010000109.1:0-4418 GCA_964571105.1 uncultured Desulfovibrionaceae bacterium | reverse complement strand
TCCTATCCTCCTGCCCTCCTGAGGTTAAAATTAATTGAGCTGCCCCCTTATAGATACTACAGGTAGTACTACAAGTCAATGGCGACACACATTCTTGGACATTGCCTGAGGTGGTCAAAGGCAGCGCTTTAGACGTAGGACTATTTCTTATGTATGAGTTGAAAGAAAAAACCTTCCTGGTACGGCGACCGGAATGGGAAGGATAATATGCACGCAATAAATAGCTATTTTAATTACGCAGAAGTTACGCAAAAGTGCGTAACTTATTGACCAGATTTGACCACTTTTGACCAGCTGCAAAAAAGGGTTTTCAGGCTATGAAGCTTGAAAACCCTTGCTATCCTTGGTGGGCCATCCAAGAATCGAACTCGGAACCAACTGATTAAGAGTCAGCTGCTCTACCTATTGAGCTAATGACCCGTTGCGAGATTGTCTTTTAGACAGGTGCGCGGTGAATGTCAAGAATTTGGATAAAAAAACTGCGCATTGCTAAAAGGCAAAATCGTATTTGCTTGCCAGTCGCGGCTTTCCGCGCGCATGCCCAAACCTCTATCACCTGCCAAGGGTAGAGGCCCACAGGCAATTACAAGCTGATCCGGTTACTTCCGGGCGACAGCCGGGGCAGCAGGCTGCCAAGTGCAAAGCGGCGGGTTTTGCGCCGGTGGACAAGTTGAAACGCATAAGCTAAGAAACAAAAGGATTGACAAAGCCTGTAAATTGACCAAACTGGTAACAGCTTTGTCGGCTTACCCGCACAGGTTCACCGCCCCTGTTCAAATCGCGGTAAAATAGATGCATATGGCCCAAGGGTTGCTCACCAGATATCCCGGCAATTTTCTTTCCGGTTGCCTCCACGGCACAGCGGCGTTTCGCGCCGGTCTGCTTGTGGGCGTTGTTGCCTGCCTTTTAGTGTTGGGCGCTTCCCTTGCTCCGGCCCAGTCACTATCCCTGCCCGATTTTCCGCCGCTCATACAGGATGACGCCCAGGCCAAACAACCCGTAGCCTTTAAACTTTATCTTTACTCCGGACCGCAGTCGCCGGATACGGCAGACACCCCGGACGCGCCGGATAGCGAAGATGCGCTGAACGCGCCGGGTACGCCGGATGCCGGACCCCGCCGCCCGCTTTTGGTTCTCTGGCTTGAACCGGCGCCGGGTTATTATTCCTATGCGCATATCCCCCAGCCCACAAGCAAACCCACCAACCTGGATATTTTCTCGCCCGGCAGCACGCAGGCACCTGCCGGAACAGCAGTTTTTTATCCAACCGGCGAGGAAGCCCCGGACATCCTGGATGAAGCCAAGATAAAGTTTCTCTACCAAACCGCCACGCCCCTGTTCATCGAATTGCCGGAAGAGGCCCAGGGCACGACCCTGGACTTCAAGCTGTCCATGCTCATGTGCTCGGATGCGCATTGCCTCCCGGTAACAAAACGCTTTTCCGTGGAAATTCCCCAGCTGCTTCCGGGTTCACCCAAGGCGGAAAACCAGGATTTCTGGAAACTCTACATAAGCCTGCGGCAGCTAAACAACTCCGGTCAGGCCCTGGAAGAACTCACTCCGGTTATACTGGGGCAAACCTCCAGCTCCGAACCGCCCGGACAAACCGGGCTAACGGATTTTTCTATGGAGTCTGTCCTCAACGCTGCTCCGCCGCCCAGCCCGGAAGTGGCCGAGGTAAATTCCTGGGAAATTACCCCCCGCTCGGCCCTGCCCGGCCTTGAAGTACAGAGTCTGGGCACAGCGCTTCTCTTCGGACTTCTGGCCGGTTTCATTCTTAATTTCATGCCCTGCATGCTGCCGGTAATCGGACTGAAACTCACCGCCTTCATGGCCGCCGACGGCGTCCGGCAGGACCACTCGGCAATCCGCTCTTTCCGTAATTATTGGATTTTCTTTTCCGGCGGGGTAATCAGTTGGTTCATTACCCTGGCATTTTTGGTGGGAACCTTGAACTTGCTCTGGGGACAAGCCTTTCAAAGCGGTCTGCTGGTCCTGGGCATGATCCTGGTCGTTTTTTCACTGGCCTTGAGCACATTCGGCTTTTATACCCTGCCCATTATCTCGCTGCGCGGCAATTCATCCTCACCGCACCAGGCCTTCATCACCGGTTTTTTACTCACCTGCCTGACCACGCCCTGCTCCGGCCCGCTCCTGGGCGGCGTGCTGGCCTGGACATTCAGGCAAGGCCCGGAAATTTCCAGCATCGTGCTCATTTCCGTGGGGCTTGGCATGGTCATCCCCTATCTTTTTCTGGCGGCTTTCCCGCAATTGTCCCGCTACTGCCCGCGCCCCGGTCGCTGGCTGGTCAAGCTGGAAATTCTGGTGGGGTTTTTCCTGTTGCTGACCACCGCCTATCTCATGTCCATGCTCTCCAATGCCCTTCTACCTTGGGCCGTGGCCATGCTCGTGGTCATGATCCTGGTGGCCTTTGTGGTCCACCACATCAGTAAATACCATCAGGAAGCCCACTGGAAAGCTTTTGCGCTGTCCATCTTTTATCTGGTCACCCTGGCTGTGGCCTGGCGCACGCTCATCCAACCGGCCGATGCCCTGGAATCAGACTGGATGCCCTTCACAGTGGCTGAATTTAAAGAAAACTGGGGCAGAAAACCCATCATCATGGACTTTACCGCAGATTGGTGCGCCAACTGCAAAGTCTTGGAAAATACCGTGCTTACCAGGGAGAAACTGCTGGACTGGGCGGAGCGCTATGATGCCGTGTTTATCCGGGCGGATATCACCCACGACAACCCCGCCGCGCAAGCCATGCTCCAGGCCCTGGACAGCGCCAGCATCCCGGTGGTGGCCCTGTTCCCGGCCAACGAGCAAGCCGCGTCCCCGGTGGTGCTCCGCGACCTCTTCACCACCCAACAAATTGAAAAAGCCGTCCGCAAAACCTTTAGATAGAAATACTTTGGGTGCCGGGCAATCTGCACGCCCACGCATGAACTCTGCACCAAATCAACGTGGTGATCGGCGAAGTTTTTCGCGAATCGCGAAAGGCGATTTTTTTACGACAGGAGCGTATCCAGACATACGCGACTGGAGTGAAAAATGAAGCCTGACAAAGAGTCGCGAAAAACTCCGCCGATCACCTGCCGCTTAGAATTTTGCGGTAGGCCACCACCCCTTCGACAATGCCGTCGGTAAGGCTTTCCAGGTATTTGTCTGATTTCAAGCGCTTGGCTTCTTCCGCATTGGTGCAATAACCGACTTCCACCAGCACCGAGGGCATCAGCGCCCCCATAAGCACATAAAACGGCGCGGAACGGACGCCATTGTCGCGCACCGGATAGCCGCCGGCCTTCACGGACTTTTCCATGTTCTTGAGGATGAGCCCGCACAGTTCTTTGGATTCGCTGGTTTTGGTGTTGAGTATCAAGTCGGCCAGGATCGTTTGCAATTCGCCGATTTCTTTTTCAGTAACCGCGTTTTCACGCGCGGCAACGCTCATGGCCCCTCTGCTGCGGGCCACGTTGAGATAATACGCTTCTATGCCCCAGACCTTGCTGTCTGTATTGGCATTGACGTGCAAGGACAAAAACAGGTCAACCTTGGCATTATTGGCTATTTCCGTACGCTTTTCCAGGGAGATAAACGCATCCTTTTCCCTGGTGTACACCACGTTGAACCCCTTGGCCTTGAGCTTGGAGCCGACCATTTTGGCAATTTTGAGCACCATGGCGGACTCTTTGATGCTGTTTCCCTGCGCGCCGGGGTCCTTGCCGCCGTGCCCGGCATCCACCATGATGGTCTTGATGGTTAAACCCAGCTGTTCGTTAAGCGCAGCCTGCGCTCCGGCATCGACGTGCCCGGCGCCGTTGCTGCCCGCAGCCTGAGAGCCGCCGCCGTAATTGCCGCCGCCGGCGCGCCGCGCCGTGGCCCCGCCGCCCTTGTTAATGTCAATCACCAGACTGGGCGGGTTGCTCTTAGAGCTGAACGTATACGTACAGCCTTGCGACAGCAGCAGTTCCACGCGGGTAAAGGGCGCCCGCGAAGCATCGCCCTGCAGATTAACCGTGCGCACCTGAGTGACCGGCCCTTTGGAAACCGGCACCACGCCCTTAACATCCTCGGCCTTGCTGCTGTCTTCAAACTCAAGCACCAGGTACGGTTTAGCATTATTGGCGCCGGGCACATAACCGTAAAGATATTTTCCGCCGCTGGTGAGTTCAATGGTCACCTGCGCCTTGCTGTCGGAAGCGCGTACCGTAATGCTGCGCAACACTCCGGGGCCTGACGGCTCAGCCGGTGTTTCTGCGGCCTGGGCAGGCGGGGCAGGCGGAGGGTTTTGATTTGCGGTCTGGCCCTGATTATCGCCTTGCTGCGGGGCGGCGGCCCCCTTGAGCTCGCCGAGCATGGCCTGGGCTTTGCCGCGCATATCGCCGCTTTTAAACCTGGCCAGAGGATCTTCC
>CAZNBK010000108.1:2533-8161 GCA_964571105.1 uncultured Desulfovibrionaceae bacterium | reverse complement strand
GCCAGGGAGGGGATGCGCTTTACCCCGCCCGCCCCTCCGGCCTTTATCGCGCACAGCAGCGACTGGGAACATGAATTTTGGGACGAGCTATCGCGGTATAAAGAAGAGCACGCCATCCTTGACCGCATCCTGGCCAAAGCCAGGGAGCTGACCCATGCGGACGCGGGCACGGTGTTTCTGGTTGAAAACGACGAACTGGTTTTTGCCTATACGCATAACGACAGCCTGTTCGCCTCCGGAAGCGCGTATAAGCATGCCTACACAAGCTTGCGCCTGCCCATGACTGTGGACTCCATCGCGGGTTATGCCGCGGTCACCGGGCTTCCGGTAAGCCTTGCCGATGTGCGCACCTTGCCGCCCGGTGTACCCTATCGTTTTAACGCCGATGTTGATGCAGCCACAGGTTATGTCACCTGTTCCATGCTGGTTGTGCCTTTGCATGACCGCCTGGGCAAGCTTACCGGTGTGTTGCAGCTGCTGAACAGCATTGATCCCAGAACCGGAAAGCCGTGCCCGTTCAGTTCGCTGATGGAGCGCCACATCGGGCTGCTCGCCCGGGAAGCCGCGAATATTCTGGAGCGCAGCGCGCTTTTGCGCACCAATGTGTATAATATTTTACGCATGGCCGCCGTGCACGACCCCTTTGAAACCGGCCCGCACGCCGAACGCGTTGGGGCCATTGCCGCAGAGCTGTATCAGGCCATATCGGACAAACTGGGCACAGATCCGGAAGTCGTCAGGTATGAAAAAAGCCGGATCCGTCTGGCCGCCATGCTGCACGACATCGGCAAGGTGGGGATCAGCGACACAATTTTGAAGAAACCCGGCAAACTCACAGACGAAGAGTTTGCGATCATGCGCGGGCATACTTCCCTTGGCGCGTTTATTTTGGAGGAAGGCAACGAGGACATTACCGGCCTGGCCCGCGATATTGCCTTGCACCATCATCAGAAGTGGAACGGCAAGGGCTATGCCGGTTCGGGCCCGGAAGGGCGGCTGGCCGGCGAGGACATACCGTTGGCCGCTCGGGTTACCGCTGTGGCCGACGTCTTTGACGCCCTGGTCTCCGCCCGCTGCTATAAAAAGCCGTGGGACTTTGAGGATGCTCTGGATGTGTTGCGCAAAGAAGCCGGGGAACATTTCGACCCTATGCTTGTGGAGTGCGCGCTGGAAATGCGCGATATGCTGTACATGATTTATACACGGTTTCCCGACAAACCGTCTGGCAGCGGAAAGGGCAAGAGTTGAGCAAACAAAAGTTTTCGTCAGACAAAGCAGCACGAGGTACCGGGCTGCATGTTGTTGCCGTAGGGCTGGCTGCCGTTGCGTGCGTGCTGGTCTTGTATATGGCGCAACCTCAGCTGGCGCAGTTGTTCGACCTTAAAATTTATGACGAGCTGCTGCCTTTGCGCCAGCTTGATCAACACTCGCAAATTCCGGTGATTGTGGACATTGATGAAGAATCCCTCGCCCGCTACGGACAATGGCCCTGGCCCCGCTATCTGGTAGCCGAGCTGCTCGACAAGCTGGAGGCCGGGGGCGCTGCCGCTGTCGGCCTGGATATCATGTTCGCCGAGGAGGACCGGTCTTCGCCGCGTGTGCTGCACCAGTATCTTAAGCGGGATAAAGGCGTGGACATTGTGGTGCAGGATCTGCCCGAGGAGCTTTGGGATTACGACACCCTGCTGGCCCGCGTTCTGGCCGGAAAAAATGTGGTTCTAGGTTTTTATGCGCGATTCACCGATACACCGGCAACGCGGACGCTGCCTCCCGGTGTGGGCATTGCCGCGCGCGAAAAGCCCGGCGCCGTGCCCTTTGACCAGCAGCTCAAGACCGCGTCCGACGCAGTGTTGCCGCTTCCTGTCATGCAAGAGCAGGCCCCTGTCGGCTTTATTAATGTGGCGGCGGGTCTGGATGGCGTCATCAGAAGGGTAATGCTGTTGGTCGGCCTGGATGGCAAGGTTTACCCGAGCCTGGCCTTGCGGACGCTGATGCAGGCCATGCACCAGGATAGCCTGGTGGTTTTTTCAGGTTCCGATGGCCTGGAGAGCATCCGCCTGGGGAACTATGTCATTCCGGTCACGCCGGAAGGGTTTATGCTGGTGCCGTTTCAGGGTGGAGCAAAAACATATGCCTATATAAGCGCCGGTGACGTGCTGGCGGGCACGGTTGATCAGGCGGCGTTGCGAAATAAAATTGTTTTTGTCGGCACCTCGGCGCCAGGACTGGTGGACATCCGGGCAACGCCCTTTGCCAGGGTTTTGCCTGGCGTGGAAGTGCATGCCGCTGTGCTTGACGCCATTTTGAGCCAAAATTTTATCACCGCGCCGCCCTGGACGCCCGGGGCGCAGATGCTGGCCATTGCCTTTTTCGGCGCGGTGGCTGCGGCGGCTTTCGGGCTGGCCCGCCCCCGGGTGTATATTCCGGTGGCGCTGCTGCTCTTGGCCTCGCCTGTGCTTGTCTCCATCCGGATGTTTATGGAAGGTATTTTTATTTCGCCGCTGTATGTGATGCTGACTGTGCTGGCGCAGGGCGTGGTGCTGCTCTTTTTGCGCTTTATTCAGGAAGAACGGCAAAAACTGGTGCTGCGCAACGCTTTTTCCCATTATGTCTCGCCCGAAGTGGTTAGCCGGATTACTCACCTGCGCGGCAATCTTTTTGCCGGTGAAGAACGTGAGTTATCCATACTTTTCACTGATATCCGGGGGTTTACTTCCATTTCCGAAAAACTCAGCCCGCAGCAGGTTGTGTCCCTGCTGAACCGCTATTTCACCCCCATGACTGCCTTGGTGCGCGACAATCAGGGGACTTTGGACAAATTCATGGGCGACGCGCTGATGGCCTTCTGGAACGCCCCGCTTGACGTGCCGGAACACGCCAAACTGGCCGTGTCCTCCGCTCTGTCCATGCAGGAAAGCCTGGGAGCGCTGAACAGCGAATTGCGCGAGGAGTTCGGTGTGGAAATACGTATAGGGGTGGGCGTACACACGGGCAGCGCCTATGTGGGCAACATGGGTTCCGACGATCTGGTCAACTACACGCTTATCGGCGACAATGTGAACCTGGCCTCCAGGCTGGAAGGGCTTTGCCCCATGTACGGCGCGCCCATTATCGTCAGTGAAAGTACCATGCTGCAATGCGGAGACGCTTTTGCCTTCCAGTATGTGGACACTTTGCGCGTAAAAGGCAAACAACAGCCGGTGACGATTTATCTGCCAATGCCCACGGCAGAATATGCGCAGCGCCTGGAGGAAATACGCGCTTGGGATGCCGCGCGCGAATTATACGGGGGCGGGCATTTTATTTCGGCTCTCAGCGCCTTTGAAGAATTGCAGAAACGCTTCCCCGGCGTCCGGCTTTATGCCTTCTACGCCGAGCGGACCCGCGGTCTGGCGGCCTCGCCGCCCGCTGCCTGGGACGGGATATGGAGCCTCGGCTCGAGCGCCGCGCCGCCGACAGCGGTGAGTGCACGAGCAGTTTGATAATTTTAATAATATTGTAAAGAAACTCTGGACTGCCGTATGGCAGGCAAAAATATGTGCATTTCAAGGAGGAATGACCGTATGAATATCAGAACTCTAATCGGCTTTATTGTTGCCGTGGGCTGTTGTCTTACAGCAGGCCAGGCCTGGGCTGATGAGGTGGGACAAATAATCGCCGTTAACCCCGGCGCTTTTGCCGAACGCGGCGGTGAAACCGTGCCTCTTGACCTGAAAAGCCAGATATACGCAAATGATACGCTGGTAACCGATGCCACGGGCAAGCTGCAAGTGCTCTTTGCTGACGACAGCACGGTTTCGCTCTCCCCCGACACGCGTCTGTCACTGACAACCGTCATCCCGCAAGGCGAGTTTCCCACTTTTGAGGCCAGTCTGGTGGAGGGCATGGTCCGTTTCATCACCGGAAAAATTGTGGAACAAAACCCCGACGGGTTCAGCCTGATGACCCCGGAATCCACCATCGGCATCCGCGGCACCATCTTTGCCGTAAGCCGCGACGGCTCTGCGGGCACAACCTCGGTATTCGTGCTGAACACCGCCCGCCAGGTGATCATGAACGGCATCAGCATCCCAAGCTACCATAAGCTTTCGCTGCCCGGCGGGGAAGTCATGCCCATGACCCCGGCAGATATCCAGACGGTGAACACCGCAGCCGCGATCAGAAGCCAGATGGCTGAAGCCGAAAACGCGGCTGCCTCGGGCGCGCCCCTCCCGGATACGGCCATAACCCTTGCGGCTCTGGAGAGCACACAAGTGCCGGCAGCGTCAAATTCCATGGCTTCCAGCATCCTGCATACCGAAGACAGCGGAACAGGCTTGGTCGATAATATCGGCGGTGGCGGTGGTGGTGGCGGCGGTGGCGGTTCTTCCTCCATGAACGGGAGCATCAGCGGCATACTTTCCGGCGGCGGCATTAACGGGACGTTTTCCTTTGATGCCAACCTGGGCAGCCACTCCATTACCAATGCGCAAATGTCCGGCAGCGGCGGGACCACGTCTTTTGCATTTTCCAACGGCAACGGCAATATCTCCGGCTCTCACTTCGGGGTATATTATTTTCCGAACGGCACGTTTACCTATAACGGCGCCCCGCAAACAAACACAGGCGGTAGCAAGCTTGAGGGAGGCGTCCAGATTAACGGCTCAACCGTTAATGTGGACGGCACGTTCCGGGTGCGTGGCGACTCCGGGAATTATGTTGCCGGAAAGGCAGTAGGCCATAACTAGAGCATTTTACCCTTGAAATTATATATTGGTAAAATGCTCTGGTGCAGCGAAGCTGCACCCGCGCGCGGGTAAGCAGCGCGTGCCTTTCGCAAAATCATCTTAGATTTTGCGCATTTATAAGGGAAATGTGTTTTTGCCTTTTGTCTCCAATGACAGCATTTGGTATTTGAGGTTTGCAACATTTCAAAGTTAAACTGCTCTAGAGTTTATTAAAAAATACGGAGTTTTCTGATGTGCAAGAAGCTTAGCCTGGCGTCCGCCGCATTGTTTTGTATGCTGCTGTTATTAGTTTCCACGGCCCTGGCTGACGAGGACTCGCCGGTCCGCCGCACCGCCGTGGAATCGAGCAAAGAGGAAGCGGCCACCCTGTTGGAAACGGGCAAGGCCACAGAAGCCTATGAGCTGTATATGCGCCTGTTGCGTGAAGTCCCGGACGACGACGAAGTCAATATCGGTCTGGCCAGGGCGGCCATGCAAAGCGGACGATTTAACCAGGCGGTCATGGCCTTTGAACGGCTTGTTGACAAGTATCCCCAGACCGCGCCTTTTTACGAAGGTCTGGCCAATGCCTATATGGCCCTGAACGACCGGGCCAGCGCAGAGCAGGCCCTTGCCGACATGCGCGCGGCCGGAGCCTACGGCGAATCCGGGATCTCTGAAGTCCTGGACAACCTGGAGAGCAGTTACAGCCTCTTGCAGGTTCACGGCAGAGTCAGGGCCGGTATTTTGTACGATACCAACGCCAACCTGGGCCCTCGCTCCAACAGCCTGCAGGTCGGCCCTTGGCCCGTAAAGCTTGACGACGGCAAAGCAGTGGAGTCGGTGGGCGGTTATCTCGGTGCGGAACTGGAGCTGGCCAGGCGTTTCTATCGCGATAGTTCCTGGTGGCTCGTTGCCGATG
>CAZNBK010000108.1:1706-2507 GCA_964571105.1 uncultured Desulfovibrionaceae bacterium | reverse complement strand
CGGCAATACCAACAATGACCTGAGCCCCACCAACAGCCGCACTTCCCAGTGGTATCGTACCGCCATCGGTTTGCGTCACATAGGTTCGGAAACGCTTTTTGACATGCGCTTTAAGGGTGAAGTTTTAGACTACGAGGGCGTGAAGCACGTCAGCGCTTTCGGGCCGGAAGGCACCTTTGTCTGGGCGGTTGAACCGTTTTTACAGCTGATCACCCGGGCGGAAGTAAGCCAGCGCATCTATTCGGACGAATCCGCGTATAACGGCGCGTATGCTTCCATCGGAGAATATGCCCGCCTGTTTTTCGGCGAGGCAAATCATGAGTTTCTTTTCGGTGTGAGCTACCTGGGAGGCTGGGCAAAGAATAAGGACTACAGTTACGACGGTTGGGAAGTATTGGCCAAAACGGTGTTCAAGCTGCCGTATGACTTCGAGCTTGCGCCGTTTATCGCGTACACGCAGGAGTATTACCGTGGACCGGCCACCACCCTGGAAGAATCCAAACGGGAAGACAAGCGCTGGCGTGTCGGGGGCGCATTGACCTACCACATCAACGAATCCTGGTCTTTGGAACTTATGTATCAGCATGTAGACAATGAATCCAACAGCGCGGTGTACGACTATGATCAGGATGTCATCAGCACAGGAGTTGCCTGGAGCTTCTAAACCGACCCTTGCGCGCCCTGGTGATAATTTGGGGGAGGGAGCTTCAAGCGACAGAGGCATGTTGCCAAATGAGGTGCGACATTCCCGACAATTTGTCCAAACCTAGTTTTTCCAGACCCTCCCAGGGGGTTTTGTAG
>CAZNBK010000108.1:0-1696 GCA_964571105.1 uncultured Desulfovibrionaceae bacterium | reverse complement strand
TGCCTAGCTAGGCCGTTTTGGCTATAAAGTTAGGCATGATAATTCTGAGCTAGTATTCAGTCTATTCAGGAATTTCAGAGGCTAAAATATGACAAACAAGTTAAGCGTTTTTATGTCAATTTGAACGCTCTGCAAATTGCCGAGACTGTCGAGGTAAACCGGGATGCCGTCAATAGTTACCCGGTAGCCATTTGCGAACTACCACCCGCCACTGTGAGAAGGAACCTCCCGTCAGCGGTGAGATAGAGGTTGATAAAAGTTACTTCGGGGCCAGACGTGGTAAAAGGCATCAAGGGGGTGTGGCGGTTGGTAAAACCATCGTTTTTGGCCTGTATAAACCAATGGTTGCGTTTATACAAAAGTTGCCTCAGACTATTCACTGGCCACTTTGCAAGGCATCATCTGCGGTCGCGTCAACTGTAAAGTGTGATCCATTCTGACGTTTGGCGTAGTTATTATGGGTTCGCAACCTGAGATATCAAAAGCATTTTCGCGTCCAGCACGGAGACAACGGATTTGCCAACAAACAACCACACATTAACAACATTGAAAGCTTTTGGGCTTTCGCCAAAACACACTTTTACTTCCATTTGATGGACAGCCTGAAGTAATCCAGGAGGGATAGCTTGTTTTTTTTAGCAGCGAAAGCTGATTTACCGCGCACCGACAATCGTTTTGACGATTTTTTCATACTCCAAGGCAAAGGCACGCTGGCGGTTCGGGAAGGCTTCTATGGCACGCCGTGAGGCCATTTCTTCTTCCTCCGGCGAATAGTTGCTGAGCGCTGCGTTCATCAAAGCGGCCAGTTCTTCGGGGGAATCTGGCGTAAAAAACTGCCCACGCTCTGGTGCCTGTTCTTTATGCACGGGGATATTTGACAAAAACAATTTTTTCCCCAGGGTTTTTGCCTCTTCCACCGTGGTGCTCCAGCCTTCGAAGAGAGAGGGGTTGATTATGGCTAAGGCTGCGCGCATCAGAACACAAACATGCGTAAAAGGAATCAGCCCGAGAAAGCGCATCCGGTCCTCGAGACCAAGCTCGGTCACCCTCTCCTGCAACTTGGCGAAAAAAGTCGGGTTCCTGTAGTCCTCGGTATTGCCGGTGCTGACTACAAGCGGACACCTTCCTCTGTCCTTCAATATTTTTAACGCTTCTACTACAACGATATGGTTCTTGTGTTTCCATAATTGATTAGGAATATGGAAAAACGGTTCCGTAACAGCATAGTGGTCGAGCACTGGCTGCCGGTCCGGCAGAGACGACAAAACGGCGACCTGCGAAACGAAACGCAGGACGTGGGCTTTGTGTCCGTAATCCGGATAGAACATCTCAAAATCTTTACGTGCGTCGTCACTGCTTAGGAGTACAGCCTGGGAATACTTGGCGTATCGCGCATATTCAGAATCCCGCATCGCTAGTTCATGCGCGGAAAACATGTGCGGCAAGTGCTTATGCTGAAAATCCGGGATCCAGACCGCCGCTGGCACAGGTGAGTGGATGCCCAGCGGCCAGCCATGTGAAAAAAGGTGCATGCCTGCACTCTTTAAGGCGTCGGCTTGCTCCATGTCATTGCCGAGCAGCTTTTTACGTATTTTCTGGACGAACCATCTGGGTGAATATCGAAGCCAGCTTGTAGTGGATGGCACGCCCGGCAACAGGTTCAACGGCTCGGGCAGAGTCTCGGGGTGGCCAAGAA
>CAZNBK010000107.1:0-8243 GCA_964571105.1 uncultured Desulfovibrionaceae bacterium | reverse complement strand
ATTTTGGCTTAATATATAATTTCAAGGTTAAAATGCTCTAAAATATCCGTAAAAGTCGGTCAGGCTTTGGCTAACAGAGGCAGGCAGCTCAGATTCTTGATTTGCGCCAGCCAGTCGTGGTGCCAGTTAAGCGGCAGGTGCGGGTAGTCTTCGCTGAGGACATGGGCGGCGTGCCCGGCGGCCTGGTTGAAGACTTCCAGGCGCTGGCGCAGCTCCACGCGGTCTTTGGCCACGTAGCTGTGGTGGATGATGGGGCAGTGGGGCAGCAAAGCCGGATCTGCGGCAAATCCGCTGAGTATTTCATGTACCGGGTATATGTATTTAAGGCCGGGTGTATTGCAGAACAGGCGCAACTGGGGGTCTGGCCACAGGCCATAGCCCACGCGGAAATGATTGAAATCAGGGTAAAGGGTAAGGCGGGGCAGCAGATAGGCCCGGCTGCGCGGGGCTGTGATTTCACGCTGAAGAAACTGCCAGCTGTCCTGCTCCAGGCGTTCGTCGGCATCCAGAGTAATAATCCAGTCGCCGGTGCACAGGGACAGGGCATGGTTGCGCTGGGCGGCGAAATCACCGCCCAGAGGGCGGGCAGCGTGCCGGACCGGCGCAGGGCAGCTTGCGGCGCGGGATTGGGCAGCCTCGGGCACTTGTGGGCTGTCCCAGACAATGACCACTTCAGCGAGCCAGTCCGGCAACTGGCTGAAAAAATCTTCCAGGCCGGGTTCATCTGGATGGCTAATCAAATATAAAGACAGGCTGGGGATTGCGGTCGTTTTTTGCACCGATTGCTCCGGCGCGTATATGAGCAGACGCTGCAAAGTTTTGGCCTGTTCGGTTTCGGCAGCGGGCAACTCGGGGTTGAGGCAGGTGATAAACGGCTTGCCCCTGATAGCCGCTTTGCCGAGCAGCCATAGGGCCCGTATTGAAGAATCGGCAATAACCGTCAGGCGGGCAGCCGGATGGTTGCTGCGCACAAGCTCGCGCAGGCGTTGCGGCTGCGGCTCCAGAATTAAAAGCTGCGAGTGCGGTGAGGTTTCGTGCAGCCGCAGGGCAAGTTCACCATCAGCCAGGCCGAGTAATACGAGCACTTCCGCCTTGCTCCCCACGGCCAAACGCTTGCAGCGCTCCAGAAATGCGGTTCGCGCCGGATTGGCGCAGGGCCTGAGCGGAGCCGGTTCCTGGCCGGGCAGGTTGTATTCCAGCAGGGTGGACGTATAGGCCCGGAGCAATTCCTGCAGACAATCAGCGTTGGTCATGGCAATGGTTTCCTTGCCGCCTTGAACTTTGTAACGGCGTACTGCCTTTTGTAGAAGTTCCGGAGTGCCGCGTCAAATGTAATTGTTGCCGGGTTAAAAAACTAGAGTATTTTAGAGCCTTTTAACATTGAAATTATATATTGAAAAAATACTCTAATTAAAAAAACCGCAGGCGCCGATGACGCCTGCGGTTTTTCAGATCAGTTGCAATTATTCCGGATTAAGCCAGGTTGCTCATTTTGCGGTACAAGGCGCTACCGGCCATTTGCCGGGCAAATCCTTGAGCCGCCGGTTGGGCGTCTGCTTGGGGTTCGGCATTTTGTCCGGTCTGGGACGGGGGAGTGGCCGGTACGGCCTGCTGCGCTTCCTGGGCCAGGCCTTGTAAGGCTTGGGCCGCTGTCTGCGCCTGCCCGGCGGGCGGGGCGACCGGAGCGGTCGGGGCAATGTCCGGTTGCGCTGCGGCTTGCGGGGCAGCAGCTTGCGCTTCGGCAGGCGCTGCCACCGGCTTGGCGGCGTGGGCCTGCTGAATATAGGCCGCGCTTTGCGCTCTGGCGCTGATGCCCAGAGCGGCCGGACCGGTGGGGGCCTTAATGGCCGTGGGGTCGTTGAACAGCGGCGCGCCGCCGACCTTGGGCGTGGCTGTGGATAAATTCTGTACCGGGGCTTGCTCCAGAGCCGAGAGGGCTTCCGGGGTATTAATTACTTCCGCATATGCGCTGCGCAAGCCGTCCAGGATATTGATGACGTCGTTTACGAACTTGGCGTTCATTTTCAGGCTGGCTTCCAGAAGATGAGAATTGCAGAACAAATAGAGCTGGTGAAGGTTTCTGGACAGCTCAGCTCCCTTTTCCATGTTCAACGAGCCGTCCAGCTCGGAGATAATATCCATGGCTTTGGAAATGAGCATGCCTTTTTCGGCGTAATTTTTGTTTTCGATTTCCTGTTTGGCTTTGGTCAGGAAATTGATGGCGCCGGTATAGAGCATGAGTAACAGCTCACCCTGATTATTGGTGGTAATCTGGGTTTGCATATAGGCAAGTGAGGCTTTCTGCATCTTTTAATCTCCTGCCGCGCGGGCAGCATTTACATTCTTACTTGGAGTCGGAACTCAACTGTTTGATGGAAGACTCCAGTTGTTTTTGCTTATTGTTATAAGTGGTCAACACGGCTTCCAGGTTGGCGAATTTGTTGCGCATCCGGCGTTCCCAGACAATGAGCCGGTCCTGCTCCCGGTCGATTTTGTCCTGGGCCGACTTCATGATCTTTTTGTAGTTGTCTTCGAGCACGGTCAGGGTACCGCCGTTCATGCCTTCCGGGTCTTTGGGGCGAATGGCGCTTTCCAGAAAATCGTAGATTTCCTGAATTTTACCGTTTTTAACCGTGACTTTGCCCGTGTATGAGCCTTGGGCGAAGTTTTCAATCTGCAAGGCCAAGCCCTTGGCGTCGCCATCCATGGCCGTGATCTGCTTGGTTTCGCTATCGTAACTGGCCGGTATGCCGCCGATTTTGGCATTAATGATGTTGCCGCTGGCGTCCACGTCGTAGGTGACGTCATAAACCCCGCCCTTGGTGGTGCCTTTAATCAGCCCGGCCAGGGAAAAGTCGCCAGAGTCCACATAAACTTCGCCATCGGCGGCGAACAGCTTGGCCACTTCCGCCGGGTTTTTCCTTAAAATTTCGTCGAAGTTGGTAAAGCTGGTGCCGTCTTTGTTTTTGATATCTTCAAAGACCAGCATGCCGAAATCTTTGGATGTGGAATCGGCCACAGTGACAATGCCGAGCTGTGAAAACGTCGAATATAAGTCGCCGTGTTCCACTCCGAAAATGTCTTTGGTAAGGTATTCAAAACCCTTGGCCTGCCCGGAGACAATGGATTTCAGGTTGGATGACAGTAACTGCACCCCGTAGTTGCCGGTGAGCACCGAGCCTTTTTGCTGCAGGAAGTTTGAAGACTTTGTGGTTGGATCGTTTTCATCAATGATTTTATTGTCGTCCACCTTGGTCAGTTCCATTATCTTGCTGCGCAAGGTGTTGATGGAATCGATTACCGTGACCACGTTTTCTTTAATTTTATCATAATCGGTGGCAACGGTGATCTGGGCATCACCAATGTCTTTCAGGGTCAGGTTGACATCGGGAATAACTCCGCTGACTTGGTTGGTTGTGGATTCCAAATATTTGTCGGGATCAGCCGGGAAGCCGTCCACCTTGAATTTGGCGTTCTGCCCGTCCTGGGCATAATAGTTGTTGGCGATGGTGGCGGAAGTGAGTCCGGTGAACCCGGCATCGAGGTTGACGTCCAAGCCCATGTCTGTGCCGCCGTCTTTGCCGCGCAGCTCAAAGGTTACCTTGTCGCCGGTGGATCCGTTCTTGGCCAGGGAGGCCACCACACCGGGGTTGCCCAGACTTTCCTCGTGCTGGTTGATCAGCGCGGCCAGTTCTTCCACGGTGGTGCCGTGCGCCACGGCCACGGTTCGGGTAGAACCTTTGTAAGTATAGGAGAAGTTCAGGTCAAAGCCGGTATTGTTGACGATCTCGTTCTTGTTGTCGAATTGGGAACTGTAAGCGGTGTCGGTAAAAGCGCTCAAGTTGGAGTTGACGATGCTGAGCGATGATTTTTCGCCCAGATCCATGCCCTTGAGCTGGAAAATATAGTTGTCGCCGCTTTGGATAAGCGAGGCGCGCACCCCGGGGTTGGATTGGTCGTTGTTGATGATTTTAACAAAGAAATCCAGGTTGCAATCCGCCGGAATTTGTACGGAATGCTGTTTGCCTTTGTATATATATGTAAAGTTTTGCGTGGCCCCGGTGTCGTTGATGATGGTTTTCAGGCTGTCGAATTCCTGGTTGGCGGTAAAAGTAGTGGTGGAGGCCAGCTGCTTGACGCTGATATTATGCGAGCCTTCGGCGGCGTCCGCGCCCACTGAGGCCGAAACTTTGGTGTCTGCCGAGGAGGCGGCGGTTTTGGACATGAATTTATTGACGGAGTTGATGTCATTAAGGGTTTTGCGCAGGTCCACAACCGCAGTATTCAGTTCCTGAAAGGCAGTAAGACGCCGTTCCCAGTCCGCTTTCCAGAGGATCATGCGGTTCATGGGAATGGATTCGATTTTTTTCAA
Organism: uncultured Desulfovibrionaceae bacterium; assembly: GCA_964571105.1. Taxonomy (GTDB): domain Bacteria; phylum Desulfobacterota; class Desulfovibrionia; order Desulfovibrionales; family Desulfovibrionaceae; genus JAVBRZ01. The sequence goes on along the minus strand of CAZNBK010000107.1, from coordinate 3,871 downwards.
TTCACTGATCATGGAGTCGAAGTCGGTGTCCGACCCGAGACCAGTAAAGCGTATACTACCTGATGCATATGCGACAGCCATAAGCTCACCTCATGCTGAAAATTTTTCCCATAAGCAGGCCATACACCTGCCTTCGGCCTGATTTCTGCAAGTATCATGCCTGCAATCCGGGCAGACCGGGGGAGAAATTTCAGCTTGTATCCAACATATCGGCAGCCGCCGGGAGAACTTTACCATTTTGTGTGCTCCGGCAACCTTGCTTCACAATGAAAACAAGCTTATGCTGACCCGTTATTTTGCCTTTAAAAGCATTGCTGTCCGGCTTAATTAACCGGGCTGCAATGCGGCTGTTTTTTGAAGAAAAACCAGCCCGCGCGCAACCAGCGCGTGCCTTTGGCTTTTTTCCCATTTGTGAACAAATCCGCTGACGCGCCTTGATTATCAGCCGGACAAGAATGTTTTTAAATATGCAAGGAGTTGCCCATGACCCCGACCGCGCCGCTCATTTCTCATTCCGCCCCCCAAGTGCGGGTTTGCTTCGTGAACAATGCCGAAGCCATTTACGCACAGGGCGCGCCCGACGGCCATTTGCACGGCTTTATGCCCTCCACCCCAACGGCTGTGGGCATTGACCTGCGGGCCTGCTTGACGGAACCTGAAGTAATTGTAGCTGCCGGGGAACGCCTGGCCGTGCCCTCAGGCGTGATTATTGAACCCATCACCCCGGGCGTGGCCGGGTTTGTCTATTCCCGCAGCGGACTTGGCGCCAAGCACGGGCTGACCGTGGCCCAGGGCGTTGGTGTAATCGACCCGGATTATCGCGGCGAAATTATCGTCTGGCTGCTAAATACCTCCAAAACGGACCGGGCGATCAAACAGGGTGAGCGCATCGCCCAACTGGTCTTCCTCCCCTATGTGCGGCCCGAAATCATCATTGCCGACAACTTAAGCCAAACCGAACGCGGCAGCGGCGGCTTCGGTCACACCGGCAGGTTTTAGAGCATTTTAACCTTGAAATTATATATTGAGAAAATGCTCCGGTGTAGCGAAGCGGCACCCGCGCGCGTTTAAGCAGCGCGTGCCTTTCGCAAAATCGCCTTGGATTTTGTGCATCTATAAGGGAAATGTCTTTTTGCCCTTTGGCTTTAAAGACAGCGTTTGGCATTCGAGTTTTGTAACGTTTAAAAGTTAAATTGTTCTAATTGAGGGAGGGGAACCCCAAGGACCTCCGGCCCTTGAGGTTCCCCTCCCTCAAACTCCCTCCCTTCCTGAACCCGAATTTTGGGTAAACATGTCCCTGTCAAAGTCCGTAGGCCGCTCCCCATGGGGTATGCGCAGGTGCGTCACTCCCTAATTGGGGTGCAGGGGATCATCCCCTGCTGGGTAAACATGTTCCTGTCAAAGTCCGTAGGCCGCTCCCCATGGGGTATGCGCAGGTGCGCCGCTCCCTAATCGGGGTGCAGGGGATTATCCCCTGCCTGGTTGATAAATGGGGGGTAAAGGATTAGATTATCGACGGTTGGCGTGAACGGGTTAATTTATATTGCCGCCAAGGGAGTTTAACATGAGCGTCAAGTTTGAGAATATCAAGGCCAGGGAAGAAAAGCTGTTGTGCCGCACTTATGGGCGCTATCCCATTGCCGTGGCCTCGGGACGGGGCAGCCGTCTGTATGATGTGGACGGCAAGGAATATGTCGATCTGCTCACCGGGATTGCCGTGACCAGCCTTGGGCACAGCAATGAGGAACTTGCCGAGGTCATGGCCGCTCAGGCCCGCAAGCTCGTGCATGTCAGCAACTTGTTTTACCAGGAAGAGCAATTGGATCTGGCTGAAAAGCTGCTGGCCACCACCGGTATTTTCAGCAAGGCCTTTTTTTGCAACTCAGGCGCCGAAGCCAACGAAGGGGCCATCAAGCTGGCCCGCCGCTATATGCAGCGGGTGCGCCAGCGCGAGGCCGGAGAGATTATTTCGCTTTCCCACGCCTTTCATGGCCGCACCCTGGCCACGGTGACAGCCACGGGCCAGGCCAAGTTTTTGGACGGTTTCCTGCCGTTGCCCACCGGATTCAAACAGGTGGAATGGGGCAATCTTGAAGCCCTCAAGGCTGCCGTGACCGACAAAACCGCCGGTGTCATCATGGAAATGATCCAGGGCGAGGGCGGCGTGCGCCCCATGACCCCTGAATTCGCCAAGGGCGTGGAAGCGCTCTGCCGTGAGAAAGGCATCCTGCTCATCATTGATGAGGTGCAAACCGGAATGTGCCGCACCGGGAAATTCTGGTGCTTCCAGCATTATGGCATCCAGCCCGACATTATTACTACGGCCAAAGCCCTGGCCAACGGCCTGCCCATGGGCGCGTTGCTGACCACCGATGAAGTGGCGCAGGGCTTTGTGACCGGCTCGCACGCCACCACCTTTGGCGGCGGCGCTCTGGTTTCGGCTGTGGCGGCCAAGGTTGTGGATATCATGACCGGCAACCAGTTGGACAAACGGGCCGCTGAGCTGGGCGACTGGGCCATGGACCGCTTCCGCAAGATCGGGGAAAAACTGCCCGGCACCATTGCTGAAGTGCGCGGCAAGGGTTTTCTCATCGGCATCGTGCTGACCAAACCCGGCAAGGATGTCTGGCAGGAACTCATCAACCGCGGGTTTATCTGCAACCTCACCCAGGAAGTGGTGCTGCGGCTGGTGCCCGCCCTGACCATTGACAAGGCTGACCTGGAAGCCTTTGCCCAAACCCTGGAAGATATCCTGTCCAGGCAGGCTTAGTTTTTAACGTTTATTGAGAGGGGAAACCAAAAGGAAATGATTCCCTTTAGGTTTCCCCTCTCAAGCTCTCCCCTTCCTTAACCCCGATTTGAGGATGTGTTTATCCACAGGACGTGCCGGTGAGAGGTGTACGATAGATAAGGTCTTCCCAGCGGGGCCGTTTGGCCTTATTATTCATACATGGACTACACATTAAGCAGCGCGCCCACGCTGGGGGTAAACTCCCGGCTCAATGATCTGGTCTGGAACCAGAAGACTCCGCTGGAAGCGGCGCGTCTGGGGTCCGGCCAGGAAGACGCTGCGGAAAGCAATTTGGTGGCGGGTTTGCGTGACGACACTTCCGGATCGCCGTCCACACGTCCGGCCATGGCCACCGGCCATCCGGCTGCGGATGTGCAAAAGAATGAACCCAGCGCGGTTTTAAACCCCATTGACGGCATGCCCCTGTACCCGGATGACCATAATTTCAGAAATCAGGTGGAAAGCCTTTACACGGGCAAGGGTTATCTGCTAGATATGAATGTATAGGCAAAGCGGTTGCGGCCAGGTAGGGCCGGGCCGGGTTGCCGGGAATACTCCATGAGGGAGAGCGGCGTAAGCTGCGAAACTGAAAGCAAGGATGCTCAAGCAGGGCTGCCTTGCTATTTTTGCGTCCGGCGGCCGACTTGGGTTTTCCAAAAACAAAATCCGGTTGCCTGCCGGGGCGGCCCGGCGCGGTTAACCAGAGGAGGGACGAAATATGTTTGAAATGGCGGCGTTGTCGAGTTCCGTGGCCCAGGCCAGATTGAACTCCGACATTATTACCGGCACTCTGGATACGCTGAACAGCAGCACGTACAGCAAGTCCGGTTCGTCGGCGGATCTGGCCCAAAGCTATAACTTTAACAAGGATGTGCTGTCCTCGTTTTATAACCCCGTGGGCACAGTGGTCGCTTCATACGGCTGATGCCTGTTTGGCAGCATTCTGAATAAAGGGCGGTTTGGTTATTCCCAGGCCGCCTTTTTTTAGTTACGGTACAAGTATTCAATGTTTCAGAGCATTTTAACCTTGAAATTATATATTGGTAAAATGCTCTGGTGCAGCGAAGCTGCACCCGCGCG
>CAZNBK010000106.1:0-8252 GCA_964571105.1 uncultured Desulfovibrionaceae bacterium | reverse complement strand
TTTCAATATTTCTTTTTACTTTATCTAAGCACTTTGCGACGATTTCTATTCTTCCCCTTCGTAAGCTTTAACAAAAATCGCGCGGATGTCATCCATTAATGGATACACAGGGTTGGAGCCGGTGCACTGGTCGTCAAAGGCCAGTTCCGTCAGTTCGTCCAGCTTGGCGTAAAATTCACGCTCGTCCACCCCGGCTTCCCTGATGGACAGGGGGATATTCAGCTCTTTTTTCAACGCGGTGATCGCTGTTTGCAGGGCAGCCACTTTTTCCTCAGCGCTGCCGCCGCCAAGGCCCATGGCCTCGGCAAATTCCGCGTACCTGGCCGTGGCCTTGGGGAATTTATATTGCGGGAAGGCGCTCTGTTTTTTGGGGCGCTCTGTGGCGTTGAAACTGATGACCTGATTGATCAGCAGCGCATTGGCGATGCCGTGCGGCAAGTTAAAGGCAGCTCCCAGTTTATGGGCCATGGAATGACAGACCCCGAGAAAGGCATTGGCAAAAGCCATGCCTGCCAGGGTGGCCGCATAGTGTACCTTTTCCCTGGCTTCCGGGTCAGCCGGGCCGTTTTTATACGAGCGGGGCAGATATTTGAAAATCAGCCGTCCCGCTTCCAGGGCCTGGGTATCGGTGAAGTTGCTGGCCATTACCGAGACATAAGACTCCAGAGCGTGAGTTAGGGCGTCTATGCCCGAGGCGGCGCACAGACCGTCCGGCATGGAGTCCACAAAATTGGCGTCAATAATCGCCATGTGCGGGGTCAGCGCGTAGTCGGCAATGGGATATTTCACGCCGCTGGCGCTGTCGGTGATCACCGCAAAGGGCGTGACTTCCGAGCCGGTGCCCGAAGTGGTGGGGATGGCTACCAACTGAGCCTTGCGGCCCAATTCGGGAATGGAGCAGACCCGCTTTCTGATGTCCATAAAGCGCATGGCGATGTCTTCAAAACAGAGCTCGGGCTGTTCGTAGAGGAGCCAGATTATTTTGGCCGCATCCATGGGTGAGCCGCCGCCAAAAGCGATGATCACGTCCGGCTGGTATGAGCGAGCCAGGTTCAGGGCTTGCATAACCGTAGCCGTGTCCGGATCGGGCTTGGTGTCGAAAAACACCTGATAGTGCAGGCCGATTTCGTCAAGAACCGAGGTCACGGCCTCCAGCTGGCCGGAGCGGAACAGATAGTTGTCGGTAACAATAAGCGCTCGTTGCCTGCCCTTGAATTCTCTGAGAGCCGTGCCGGTGGCGCCGCGCTTGAAGTAGATTTTCGGGGGCACCTGGTGCCAGAGCATATTTTCTCTCCTTTCTGCAACGGTTTTATAATTCAGCAGGTGCTTTACGCCCACGTTTTCACTGACCGAGTTGCCGCCCCAAGAGCCGCAGCCCAGGGTTAGAGACGGTTCCAGGCGGAAGTTGTAGAGATCGCCGATGCCGCCGTGCGAGGCCGGGGAGTTGATGATAATCCGGCCTGTGTTCAAGCTTTGTCCGAAATAATTAATCCGGTCCGTGTTCCGTTCGTTGGTATATAATACCGAGGTATGTCCGGCCCCGGCCAGTTCGACCAGCTCTGCGGCCTTGCGCACTGCTGCCGCGAAATCGTCGGCCCGGTAAAGGGCAATGACCGGCGACAGTTTTTCATGGGCAAAGGGTTCGGAATCGTCGATGAGTTCTGCCTCGCCGACCAGGACAGGGGCGTTGGGGTCTACGGTTATGCCGGCCATTTCCGCAATCCGGGCGGCGGGTTGGCCCACGATATCGGCATTGAGGCGTCCATTAACAATAATGCAGCGGCCCACCAGGTCTTTTTCCTCGGCGTTCAGCAGATAAGCGCCGCGCTTTTGCAACTCGGCCTTTACTGCCTCGTAAACTTGGTCCACCACGACCATGGCTTGCTCCGAAGCGCAGATCATGCCGTTGTCAAAAGTCTTGGACAGCAGGATGGAAGCCACGGCCATGGGAATGTCGGCGGTTTCGTCAATCACCGCAGGGGTATTGCCCGCGCCCACGCCAAGGGCCGGTTTGCCCGACGAATAGGCGGCTTTGACCATGCCTGGGCCGCCCGTGGCCAAAATAACGTCAACCAGCCGGTGTTGGAGCAAAGCATTGGTCAGGGGCAGCGAGGGTTCGTCAATCCAGCCGATGATATTTTGGGGCGCACCGGCTTTGACCGCGGCTTCCAGAACGATGCGGGCGGCCTCAACCGTGCAGCGCCTGGCCCGGGGGTGCGGGGAAAAAATGATGGCGTTTCGGGTTTTCAGGGCAATGAGTGCTTTGAAGATTACCGTGGAAGTGGGGTTGGTGGTGGGAATGACCCCGGCGATAACCCCCAGCGGCTCGGCAATGATTTTTACACCGTCGGCCTTGTGCTCGCTGATAATCCCGCAGGTTTTGGCAGACTTGAATTTATTGTAGATGTATTCGGAGGCAAAGTGATTTTTAATGACTTTGTCCTCAACCAGACCCATGCCGGTTTCCGAAGCGGCCATTTTTGCCAGGGGCAGGCGGGCCTTGTTGGTAGCCAGGGCAACGGCCTTGAAAATTCGGTCAACATCTTCCTGGCTGAAGGATGAATAAGCCGCCTGGGCGTCTTTCACTTTGGCAACGAGGGCGTCCAGAGCTTCCGGGCAGTCTGTCCTGACTGCCTGTGGCGCGGCATCCGTACCGATTAGTTCAGGGGCAAAATCAACGCAGGTCATTTTTTAACTCCTTTAATAGTGATTAAAATCACGACAAATTAAAGCTAGATAGTTTGCCTGTTTTTGTCAATGCCCCGAATATTCTAAAACAACTATTTTTGCAGATCTTGAGTCGACAATCTTAAAGCGTGATTAATATCACGGATAAAAGATATTCCAAGTTATTGGAAAAGGCGTGAACGGGTTGAGCCGCAAAGAATTTAGCCGTGGCGGCCACAAACGGGCGGCATGCTCCTGTCTCGACTCGGCAGCACTTTTCTGGCATAAGCAGGGGCACTATCATATTGCAAGGAGGCTACATGGCTACAACCATCACCTGGCTGGGTCATTCCAATTTCCTCATTCAAGCCCCGGACATAACCATCTACATCGATCCTTTTTTCGGCGCGCAGGCCTCCGACAAGCCCTGGCGCAATTTGCCCAAGGCCGACCTGGTTCTGGTCACCCACGACCACGACGATCACACCGGCAGTGCTCTGGATATCTGCCTGGAACAGGGCGCTTTTTTGGGCGGCATTGTGGGCAGTATGGAACCCATTGCCGCCGGAAAATTGCCCCCTGAGCAGATTCTTAACGGCATCGGCTTTAACATGGGCGGGACCGTAGAATTTAAAGGCGCGGAAATTGTGATGATTCCGGCTTTTCACTCCAGCAAAACCGGTGTGCCGGCCGGGTACATAATTACCCTGCCCGACGGTTTTACCGTATACCACAGCGGCGATACCTGCGTATTCGGCGACATGGCCTTGTGGGGCGAGATGTATCCGATCGACGTGGCCTTGCTGCCCATCGGCGGCGTGTTTACCATGGGCCCGGCCCAGGCGGCCATGGCCTGCAAGCTTCTTGATGTGCCCACGGTCATCCCCATGCACTGGGGCACTTTTCCGGTTTTGGAGCAGAATACCCAACGCTTCACCAGGGCCCTGCCCCGGCTGGCGCCCATGTGCAAAGCCCTGGTGCTCAAACCCGGCGAATCCCGCACTTTTGAATACGAGACCCAGGCAACGCTGCCTTTATAATTGTTTGTTATTGATGGATGCTCATTCCGACAACTCAGGCGTGCCAGAGCCTGTTTCCTGGCAGGTTTATTTGCTGCGCTGCGCGGACGGGAGTCTTTATTGCGGCATCACCACAGACATGGAGCGGCGCTTGGCCCAGCACAACGCCGGTAAGGCTTCCCGTTGTACGCGGGCTCGCCTGCCGGTGAGCCTGGCCGCTGTAAACACGGTGCCGGATAAAAGCACGGCCCTGCGCCTGGAGCTGGCCGTCAAAAAAGCCCCGGCAGGCCAAAAAATCAAGTTGTTGAAAAATTGGACCCCCGTGGAGGAAAGCCGCTAGCCACTTTCAAGAGCTAAACGTTCTAAAAATCGAAATTGTCCGGATCCGGCCCAAGGCGGCGGTCCTGGTTGAGCGCATCCACAGCCTGCATGTCCGCATCGCTCAGTTCAAAATCAAATAGTTTGCTGTTTTCAACAATTCTGTCTTTGCGCACGGATTTGACCAAGGGAATCACACCGCGCTGCAAGTTCCAGCGCAAAATAATTTGAGCCGGGCTCTTGCCGTGTGCTTGAGCCAGACGGTTGATAACCGGGTCTTGCAGCACAGGAGCGCCTTCTCCGCCCAGCGGACCCCAGGCCTCGCAGGCAATGTTGTGCTGGGCGCAAAAATTAATCAGCGGATACTGAGTGAGGTAGGGATGGGTTTCAATCTGGTTTACGACCGGAACCACATCGCTGTGTTGCAGCAATTCTTCCAGGTGGCGGATCTGAAAGTTGGACACGCCGATGGCCCGCGCCCGGCGGGTGGCGTAAATGCTTTCCAGCGCTTTCCAGGATTTCGTAAAATTTTCCACCGGCCAGTGGATGAGATATAAGTCAACCTGTTCAAGCTCCAGTTCATCCAAACTCTGCTCAAAGGCATCCCTTTGTCTGTCGGCGCGCATGTCCGCGTTCCACAGCTTGGTGGTGATGAACAGGTCCTCACGCTTGAGGCGGCTTTGTTTGATGGCCTTGCCCACCCCGGCTTCGTTGCCGTAGATGCTGGCCGTGTCTATATGGCGGAGGCCCGTTTCCAGAGCCCAGGAGATGGCTTTGACAATCTCGGCGCTGTCCACCCTGAACACCCCGAAACCCAGCCAGGGGATCATCAGCCCGTTATTCAATCTTCTTTTGGAATTCAGTTGCATGGTATCCTCCGTAAAATTATCCGCTGCCTGGCTATATTGTATTATGCATATTTATAGTAATGTCAAAATTAAACAGTTTTGCTAAACTACGGATCTTGAAAAGATCTTCCCACAAACAGGGAATTTTGATAGGTGCAATGATATGGACTCCAGCGCTCAAATAGTTGTCTCGCTAAGCCCGGACGCCATGACCGCAGTGCTTGAATTACCCGAGAAGTTTACGGGTGAGTTGTCACGGGAAAGTTTGGCCGAAGCGGTTTCCCGGGCCGGCATCGCGGTTGTGCCCGAAGATGAGGTGCTGGATAACCTGATTTCCGCGTATGTGCGGGGGATGAAAATTTCCGGGCGGATTATTGCCAAGGGCATTGCCCCTGCCGCGCCGCGCTCCCAGAGCGTTAAACTTTTGGGTAACCCGGCCTTTCCGGTGTTCCCGGGCGATGTTTTTGCCGAACTGGAGCCTGGCTGGCCGGGCATGCCCGGTAAAAATTTGCGCGGCGAAGTCATTGAGCCCGATGAGCTTAAGTCCGGCGTGCTGCCGAAGATAACCTCCGACAGCGGCGTTACCAGGGTCGGCGATCAGTATTTTGCCCTGCGGCACGGCCTGGTGCGCATGAGCGCTGAACAGATCGGGGTGGAAGAAATTTTTAGCCTGAACCCGGACCGCACCGAACTGCGCGGGGTGGTTTTTGATCATGATTTTAACGGCAAACCCGTAACCGTGCAGCGGCTTCGCCAAGCCATGCTGAGCATGCATATTACGTTGCCCCCCTGTCTGCTGTTTGTGGAACGCGCCCTGACCGAGGCCCAACTCAGCGGCGAAGCCCAGACCGATGTGCTCATAGCCTGCGCCATTAATCCCCGCCCCGGCATTGACGGCTACCTGGACGTGCATATCAAGGACCGCCGCTCGCAAACCGGCATCACCGACGCCAGAGGGCGCATTGATTACCGCCAGCGCGGGCGGCTGCCCACCGTGGAAAAAGGCGCCCTGGTGGCTACTCTTATCGACCCCACCCTGGGCCATCCCGGTCGGACGCTGGATAATGAATATCTCCCCACCGAGCCGGGGCAGGATTTGCACGTCGAGGCCGGCGCCAATATCCGCGCGGCTGACAACGGACATTCTTATTACGCGGAAAGCAGCGGCCTGCTAATTTTACAGGACGACATCCTGTCCGTGTCCGAAGTCTATTATGTTGAAGGTGATGTGGATATGCGCACCGGGCATGTGGAAATGGAGCGCGGCTCCATCCATGTCAAAGGCTCGGTATTGGCCGGTTTCCGCCTGAATTGCCCGGGCAGCATCGTGGTCGAAGGCACGGTGGAAGATGTCAAGATTACTGCCGGAGGCGATATCGAGATCGCGGGCGGGCTGGTCATGGCCGGTTCGGGCATGATCAAGGCCGGAGGCAATGTCATTTCCCTGTTTGCCAGCAAGGCGCGCATTGATGCCGAAGGTGATATTTCCGTAGTTAACGAGATGATTAACTGTAATGTCCTGGCAGACAGGCATGTTTTGGTCACCGGCGGCAACAGCAAAATTATCGGCGGCGTTATTCAGGCCGGTGAGAGTATTTCCGCGCTGGAAGTGGGCACTCAACTGGGCAGCCGCACCGTCATCCACCTCGGGCTGGATGAAGGGTTTTTATATAAGAAAAACCAGGAAGCGTCCCGCCTGCGCTCTTCCCTGCGCAAGCTGGAGGCCCAGCTCGGCCCCGGTTCAAATTTGGATATCATCAACCGTTTTCCGGAAGACAGGCAGGATAATATCGCCAAACTTATCCACAGCCGCGGCCTTCTCATCGGGCACCTGGCCCGTCTGGAAGAGCGTATCGCCCGCTGCCAGGAAAAAATTGAGCGCCGCGAGCCCTGCATTCTTAAAGTCCTGGGCACCATCCATCCGGGCACGGTTATCCATTGCCAGGGGAAAAACATGACCGTCCGCTCCCCTCTTGAATTCTCGCAAATCAGCTTTGATTACAAAAAGAAACAATTCCGTGCCTCCCAGCTGCAATCCCCGGTCGGCCCCCGCGGCAGAAGTTTGAATTGAGGGAATTGACCCCAAGGAACTCCGTCCCTTGAGTTTCCCCTCCCTCAAACTCCCACTCCTCCTGAACCCGCATTTGCTCAGGCGCTTTTCCGTGATTCTGCGCCCGCAATCCAACGATACGGGCATTTATTTTAACAACGGGTTCTGCAAGAAGGCGTAATAGCTGTCGTACTGGTAGATGGCGGCCAGGGGATTGTGCCCCAGGACGCGGTCTTTTACCGCGAGCACGGTTACCGGCGCTTCCACATGTTTGAACAGCAAAGTATCGTGCCCGATACACAGACCCAGCAACACATTGAAATCAACGTTGGCCTCATTGACCAGCTTGGCCTGTAGAATGGGATTGCACATGGGGTCATCAAGGGGGTTGTCTATCTCCAGGGCGTGTTTGGATACCGCGCCCACCTTGCAGACAGCTGAAACAACTGTAAAGCCGTTGGTCTCCAATATTTTGTGGACCACAGCCGCTTCGTGGCGCAGGCCGATGCAGAAAATCAACCCGATTTTTTTATACCCCATCTGGGCGCAGAAATGGACCAGTTCTTCAATGCGGCTGCGGCTGCCGCGCACACTGCCGTCCGCCTGTTGGACATAACCGTCGCCTTCGGTTTTACCGGCAACGCGGGCCAGACGAAGATTTTCCGGTTCCGTCTAGCAGGCCAGGGTTTTTTCGGCCAAGTCTTCTTTAAGCACCGTGGGGCAGTTGTCCGGATGTCTGCCCTGGCTGGTTACGCAGCGTCTTTTGCCCTCGCTGCGGATGGGGCAGGCCGCGCAGGCGGGCTCTGGAATGGGTTTGCTCATGATTGCCTCGCTTAAGTTTAAAATAAATGTAGTCTGCCGACATTATGGTTAACCGTCAGTAATAACAACCAGCAGAGACTGCCAGTGGAACAGCCATGCAAATTGGCGGTTGCGAGCGGAGCGGGGTGCCGACTTTGTCACCCGCCGCGCAGCAGATAAAAATAATGCCCTAGTCCGGTGGTGAAGTCAATCTGTCCGTACAGGCTGTGCTCGAGAAGAATTGCCCAGATAGCGCCGGGTTTGCCCTGTTGGCGGTAATAGCAGCAGCCCAGGATGAGTCCGGCCAGAAAGGTGCTGAAGAGCGCGGTGTACCCGGCGTAAATAACATGCGCCCAGCTGAAAAGCAGGGCACTGGCTGTGATGGGTAGCCAACCGTCCGGACGGCTCGGCCTCTCCAGAATTTTTAGCAGAAAAACCCGGTAAATGAGCTCTTGCGGGAGCACGGATAACAACGGATAGAGGATCATGACCAGGAGCCAGAATCCGGGCCGGGTGCGGATAAAGGAAAACGCGGTATCCGGCTCGCAG